>JAQIBQ010000391.1 GCA_027859005.1 Prolixibacteraceae bacterium
CAGTAGCTCAGTTGGAATAGCATCCCGACTTGTCGGGAGTAGTCCTGGGTTCGAACCCCAGCTGAGTCACAAAGGAGGAGCAAGAAATTGTTCCTCCTTTTTTTATGACATTGTATATATTTCAAGCGATTAAAGACCATTTGAAGTCATTGTCTAATTAATACGGTTGTTAGATCATCTCTACTTGTCGGCAGTGGTTCAGAGATCGCTCGTGAGAAATAAGTTGAAATATGCCTGTTTAAGCCTTAACTTTGGCGATAATGTACAAAGTTTACATATTATATAGTTTGAAAATCGATCGTTATTACATTGGATATACTAACGATATTGGCCGTCGATTGAGCGAACATAATCGTAGAAAAGGAAAGTACACCGACCGTGGTATTCCATGGGAGCTACTACATCAGGAAGTATATTTATCTAAAGAATTGGCTCAACACCGTGAAAGGTATCTGAAAAGTCAGAAATCTAGAAAATTTATTGAAGATCTATTAAGATTGTCACAGTAGCTCAGTTGGAATAGCATCCCGACTTGTCGGGAGTAGTCCTGGGTTCGAACCCCAGCTGAGTCACCAAAGAGGAACAAGAAATTGTTCCTCTTTTTTTTTGCTATTAATCTGATGTTCTATAGATTTAAAATAATAGGGTTGATAAATAGAAAATAATTAGATATCATCCCGAATGTTAATGTGATCCGTTTGATTTTGCTTTCAATATTTGTTACTATTGATAATCATAAATCTGACTGTATGCTTAAAGCGAAGTCTGTGCTTTTTAGCCTTTAGTTTGCATTTTATGTAACATTAAAATTACTATTTCATTGAAACGTAAATTTAAATTTATTCTTCATTCTTTAATAATCCTCAGCCTGATAGGCTTGGGGATGAATAGTTCTTGCCCCAATGTAATTTATTATAAAGAAACAGAATGGGTTAATGCAAGCTATTCGATTGAAAAGGATTCGAAATGTTTCAATTATTATCACTACTAAGAACTTGCAGCTACAAATTTGATTGTAAAACCGTGGTCAATTGATTGCATTTTATATTACAATAAAAATGTGGCTGTTAAAATAATCTCTCAAACAAACTTGTATTGTGAGATTAGCCCTACTTATTTACTAATTAATAGATCATATATTCCACGAAAATCCATTGAGAATCATCGTATTTCTTGCTAGTTAACAGCTTTGTTTACAAAGTGCTGACTTTCATATAGAACTATATGTGAAATAAGAAATATTATACACAATTTTTACTCAAAAGAAAATGGATAAATCAAATAATAAAAACTTATTGTTTTTAAATGGAATTAAATACTTGTTAAAATTGACTAGGCGAACGGTAATTATAATTTTTTCTGCATTTATAATAGGCTTTTCAAATGCACTTAATGATGAATCCAAGTCGATATACGATATACGGAACTTTGATCAGCAGGAACAAGTAATAGATGAAGAGGATGTTAATGAATAATGCCAATTTTATTTTGAAATGAGCTTTAAATTGTTCTGAATATTTAGAGTATAGACAAGGCCGAATTATTGCGACAAATGAGAGCAGAGCCAAGCTTGCTTGAGCTATGCCGAATGAAGCAATAATCATGAAATAAAAATAAGGCATAGCCACAGCTACGTCGCATTTTTTTAACGATGTATAAACACTAAAGAACAAAAGAATAAGGCTTATTACAATGTAATATTGGTATAGTAAGTGCATGCAATATTTGCATATTCAATTATGGATCAGGTGGTTTCTTGGCTTTGGTTTTTTGTACAACCATGGAGAATGCAGACAGGATAGCACTCGAAATTCACAACTCAAAAGTGCGATTTTATGATACAACCAGGGCAGCTGAGTGAAAGAAGAGGAGCAAGAAATTGTTCCTCTTTCTTATGCTATATTTCAGAGAATTGAATAAATTTTTAAAATGGAACTGTTAAAAGTTCTTCCCTCAACTTTTTAATCTGATTCAATTCTTCACGAAAGAGGCTGACCAATTTATTTTTTGGTCAGCCTCATAAAATTTATCAATTATGAAATGATATAAACAGTTTATCAGTAACCTTCATTTTGCGTTAGATTAGGATTCTTATCCATTTCACTTTGAGGTATTGGCATTAAGTTGAAATGTTCAAGATAAGTCTGAACAGGTCGGTTAATAGCCACTACTTCCTGATATGAAAGTGCATTATTATTGTACACATCTTTAATCACGAATAAGCCATGAGCCTGAAAACCATCTAAAACTTCAACCCCTTTATCCCAACGACGCAAGTCCCAATAGCGATGACCTTCACAAGCCAATTCTACTTTACGCTCCTGAACAATGCGTTCAAACATTTCTGACTGGCCTAAACCTGAAGGCAATCCTGGCTGACCTGCACGTGAGCGAACTTGATCAATAGCATCATAAACCGATGCATCTGGTCCTGAAACTTCATTTTGAGCCTCGGCATAGTTTAATAATACTTCTCCTAAGCGCATTTCTTTCCAGCTGGTTTTACTCACATCAAATTCAGGGCCCAAAGGTTGTTGTTCGTCCATGAATTTACGTAAATTAAAGCCTGTAGTTGTATTGTTTCCAGCCTGACGAGTAGATACTACTTTATCCAGTATAGCATTGTAATAATCACCCTGTGGCGCATCAGAATCACTTTTTATTGCATCTACATCGTTATCTACATTAGCATCATTCAAAAGGGTATCATTACTTATTGCAGTAAGAATAGGAAGCGTTCTGAACGTTGAATTATGATACAAAACTGTAGCATCCAAACGACTATCTCTGTTTTTAAAAGGATTGTTTGGATCATACTCCGGATCATCGTCAATAGACAAACCGTTGGTGGTTTCATATGATTTCACCAATTCATAGGTAACCAATATCTGTGATCCCCAGTCGGCGCGTTGGCTAAATGGAAATGCCAATCGATCCATACTGTGTCCTTTTTCGGTTCCATTGAATAGCATCTCAAATATTACTTCATTATCACCACCGTATGATTGAAATAATGCATTGTAGTTAGGGCTTAATGAGTATACTCCTGCATCAATAACTTTTTTTGACATTTCAGCAGAACGCTCATAATTTTTGGCATAAAGCATCGCACGTCCGTTAAAAGCCCAACAAGCTTCTTTCGTTGCTCTACCCAGATCGGTATCTGCAAGCTCTGTTTTTGAAGGTAGATCTTCAGCTATTTCAGTAAATTCGGCATCGATAAAATCATAAACTTCCGCTACAGGTGTTCTTGAAACGAACAATGAGTCTTCTAACGTTTGAAGTTCTGTGATTAGTGGAACATCTCCATATCTTCTGGCTAAATCAAAATACATGTAGGCTCTGACAAAGCGAGATTCAGCTTTTATGCGGGTAACAAAATCAGCATCTAATTCACTAACTTCTAAGCGATTCAGCATGTTGTTACAAAAACGAATTGCGTTGTAATTAAATTCCCAGTTGTCAAGTGGATTACTATCTGGGGTATACCCATTTGGAACAATTACACCATTACTTTCGGGCCATCCACTTTTATTGGTCATAAGGTCTGTATTACAATCGACCATATAAGTATTTCCGTATCCTCTACTATCCATACCGGGAGCATAAGCTCCATCAACGTCATATTGGCGATAAGCATAACCATAAGGCATTTGATTATAGGCTTTATACAAATAGGCTTCTACCAATACAGGATCATCAAATACAACTCCATCCCCAATTCGATCCATAACTGGTCTGTCTAGAAATTCTTCGCGGCAACTACTAAAAAAAGCTATAATTGCGACAACTAATATTATGTTTTTCATTTTCATGATTTCCTTAATTTTTTATTAAAATGTAATGTTTAAACCGGCACTGTAGGTTCTCATGATCGGATACTTATTATCAGTACCTTCAGGATCGAAACCATCTCTCTTCGCAAAAGTTAGTAAATTCCTTCCGCTTAACGAGAAGGTTACACCTTGCACACCTATCGCAGTTAAATATGGTTTATTATCTAGAGAGTAGGAAAGGTCAAGAGATCTCAACTTTACATAAAAACCTTTAGACATCCAGAAAGAAGAATATTCTTCATTATTCGCACTTCTCGCAATTTCTAATCTAGGATACCTGGCATCTTCATTTCCCTCTCTCCATGAATCTTGTAATACACTGAAAGTATTGTATTGTTTCTCAAATGCAATTAAATAATTGTATCGGTCGTACATTGAAGCCCCTTGGAAACTCATTGCCAAAGCAAAGTTTTTGTATTGCCCTGTGAAATTCAATCCAAACACCATTTTAGGTTCTTGCGAATTACCAAACCAAACCTTATCCAAATAGTTAATCGTGTCATTAGCATCTTGGTCGACGTATCGAATATCACCCGGTTTTACTTTTCCATTTACATTCTCATGATAAGCCCAATTGTCAATGTCTTCTTGACTTTGGAAGATGCCATCTGCTTCGTAACCGATACGAATATCGAAAGGACGTCCTTCGGTTTGAACTGCGTCTCTTACAAATTCAGATTGGCCATTTTCAATAATTTTATTCGTTGCATAGGTGAAGCTACCTGCTATGGTGTAAGAGAAGTCGTTTCCTTTTTTGTTGTAACGAACTGTACTTTCAAATCCTGAATTTTCAGTTATACCGAAGTTTTCGATGGGCAGCGTAGCACCAAATGTAGAAGGAACAGCATTTCCTCTATTCATAAGAATATCGGTTGTTCTTCCTTTGTACAATTCAAGTTCACCGGTAAGAACGCTGTTAAACAAACCAAAATCAAGACCAATATTTGAGTTGGTAGCGGTTTCCCATGTAATAAATGGATTTGCAATACCAGCATCAGCAATACCAGTATAATAAGTACCCGATGTTCCTTTAACCATACCATTGCTAAACAAGTAACCACCTTCGAACTGACCTGCAGCAACTCTGTCGTTACCAAATTGACCAATACCACCACGCAATTTTAAATTGCTTATGAGTCCAACTCCGTCCATGAATGGTTCTTCGGAAATACGCCATCCAGCAGAAAATGCAGGGAAGAATCCCCATGCTTTATCACCAGGGAATTTGGAAGAACCATCGGCCCGGGCACTAAAATTGAATAAATACTTTTCGTTAAAATTGTAGTTTATACGTCCAATGTAACTTGCCCACGAATTTTCCCAAGCGTCTCCATCATTATCTTTAGTATCGTCAATACCAGCAAACATGTACTGAATGGTGTTGGTTTTAAAACCGTCGCGGTATGCTTCTAAATTATCAGCAACTTCTTCTCTTTGCTCATAAACGAATATGGCATCTATTTTATGTTTACCAAAAGTGCGGTTGTATTTTAAACCTGTCTGAATAGTTGTTTTCGTTAACTCTTGTTCTCTTTGCCAAAGGGTTAGCAAACTTGAACTTGGAACTACAGAACTATTGCCAGTAGCGGCAGTATAGTTATTTAACCAATAAGAATCAGTCCAATCTTTTTCAGTAGTATACTTTTTATCGTAAGAGAAATCAAAACTAGCTGTTAAACCTTCAACAAATGGAAAGCTATATTTTAATCCTAATTTGCTTTCAAGGAAAGTGTAATTATCCTTTTTATAACCAGAATAATCTGCTTCACCAATTGGACTTCCTGCAGTACCATTAAAATTCAATCCCAACTCATCGTAGGGTGCACGATATTCTTCAGGGACAAAAGCTGGAGTTGTAGGAATTGCGGTACGTAAAGTTTGATACAATTTTTCTTCACTCACCTGACCTTGTTCGTGAAATTGATTTCTTGCTGCAATATCCAAACTAACTGATAGTTGATCGTTAATTTTGGTGTCGATGTTAGAACGCACATTGTAACGTTTGTAGCTCACCCTGTCGTATAAACCTTTTTGATCGATATAACCCAAGGAGATAAAATACTTTGTATTGGCATCACCACCCGATGCGGTTATACTGTGCTGAGACATTGGCGCATAGTCGTTCATCATAAGGTCCCACCAATTGGTTGAAGGTAAAGATCCATCGGCATAAGCAGCAACCTGTTCGTCGGTAAATACTTGCTTGCCACCTGAGTTTATTGAAGCTTCATTCAAATATTTTGTGTAATCGCCTGCACTAAAATAAGCAGGCAAAAAAGTAGGTTCCGAAATTGTGTAGGATGTACTATAGTTAACGGTAGGTTTGCCTTCAACACCACGTTTTGTAGTAACTAATATTACTCCATTTGCACCTCTCGATCCATAAATTGAAGCAGAAGCAGCATCTTTTAATACGGTAATACTTTCAATTTCGTTGGGATCGATACGAGCAAATTCACGTTCAACTCCGTCGACTAATACCAATACAGCATTGGCATCAATACCATCGTTGGGATTAGGGTCAATGGTACTTTTACCACGTATACTAAACTGTGGTAAATCACCACCAGGCCGACCACTTGACTGGCGTGCAATAACACCAGTTAATTTCCCTGTTAAGGTAGATGTAATATTAGGAGCAGCTGTTTTTACCAGTTCATCGCTTCCTACTGTTGAAACCGCACCTGTCAAATCTGCCTTCGACATGGTACCATAACCTACTACAATTACTTCCTCAACACCAATCATATCGGGTGAGAGTACAAAATTCACTTCATTTTCGCCTGAGTAGGTTTTTTCAACAGAAATAAAGCCAATAAAAGAAGCAACTAATTCTTCTCCGTTTGAAACATTTGTCAAGCTATATTTGCCATCAATGTCAGTTACGGTACCAACAGTTTTTCCTTTGATAAAAACTGTTGCCCCTGGTATAGGTTCGCCATTAGAGTCACTAATATTTCCTTTTATTGCTCCATTTTGTGCAAATAAGGAAACATTAAAAATTGAAATAAGAAGCAAAAGCAATAAGCTTTTTTTCTTAATTGTAGTAAAGAGTTGAAAATGTCTTTCAACAATTTTCATAGTTTTGATTAGATACATAGAATTATGTTTTAGATTTTAATGTAATAGATATTATTTCTCTCATTTTCAGAATCGGTTCATTCTAACGGTGAAAGTATATTTCATTTAAAAAATAGCTATTCACTATTATTTGATTAAGATGAACTATTGTTTAATGCACTAACACACTACACAATAAAAGACACAAGCATAGTAATTAAGTGCTCGAATCATTAGAAGTCACAGTTAATTTTTTATCTAAAGAATTGTAATTAGGAAGAGATTAAGAAACTGTTTAAGTTTTGTTATTTATCCCATTACTTTTCGGGATTATTTTGATGAATTTTGCCATATCTAGACATTTAGTGGGAACAACGGCCAAGCTATTTGACCAAAATATTATGAAAGAATGGTGTAAAAATCCAAAAGAAAACTGAAGGATAAAATTTAAACTGTGTCTGAAAAAAGATGGATAGAATTGGGGTAGGTAAGACCATAAAAAAAGGATCCATTCTAATAATTTAGAATGAACCCTTCGTTTATATTTGAAGTATTTAATTTAGTCGACTAATTCAAATTTTACTTTCTGATCGTTTACCATTAGGTAAAAGTCACCTGCTTCCAAAATTTTATCACCTTTTGAATTCGGGTAAATCAAGTCGCGCATTGGATCAATCTCGAAGGTATATATTGACTTTTCACCTGCTTTCAAGCTTTTCTTCTCGAAGTATTTCAATTCTTTTATAGGTCTGGTTATGCTGGCAAATGGATCTGAAATAAACCAAAGTACGGTTTCGCTACCATCAACTTCACTGTTATTTGTCACCTCGATTTCAACAGTTAGTTTTTCATCTTTACTGATTTTCTCAGTCGACAATTTCACTTCACCGTATTTAAACGAAGAATAACTTAAACCATGACCAAAAGCGTACATAGGCTCTTTAGGCACATCCTGAAAATAACCTAATCCTTTTACAGCGGTTGGACGTGCATTGTAGTGCATTGGAATTTGTCCAACTGTTTGAGGAAAGGTAATGGTTAATTTACCTGACGGATTGTATTTTCCTGAAAGAATACCCGCTAATGCAGGACCTGCCATGGTTCCTGGTTGCCACATTTCCAAAATTGCATCGGGTAATGAATTGATGCGAATTAATTCTAAAGGACGACCACTGGACAATACTAAAACGAAAGGTTTTCCCAACTTATCCATTTCAGCAATTAATTGTTCCTGAATGGCTGGCAAAGAAATCGATGATCGCGATGAATTCTCACCACTCCAGCCCTTCTTCTCACCCATAAGCAATACCACTACATCGGATGCAAGTGCTGCTTTTCTCGCTTCGGCAAAACTAGTTGTATCTGAACCATCAAATTCGCATCCGGCAGCAAAATTCAGTGTTGCATTATCACCAAATTCAGCTTTAACACCCTCGATAATAGTATACACATCTTTTGCTTTTCCCATGCCTTCCCATGATCCCATCATATTTACTGAATCGCTCAATAGTGGGCCAATGAAAGCAATACTTTTGTTGTTTGAAGTAATTGGAAGTGTTTGGTTATCGTTTTTCAACAACACCATCGATTCAGAAGCCAATTGCTCAGCCACTTCAAGATATTCAGGTAATAAGAAACGTTCTTCTTCTGTCAATTCATCTACATAAGGTTGCTCAAAAAGTCCCAAACGGTACTTGATGCGTAAAATTCTGCGCACGGCATCATCAATTCTTTCCATAGGCACTTTCCCTTCCTTAATCAACTGAGGTAGGTTTTCAACGTAAATGTTGTCCATCATATCCATTTCAACACCGGCCATAAAGGCTTTCAGGCCAGCTTCTTTGCGATCCTTTGCATAACCCTGATTGGTTAAATTACGAATAGAAGCCCAATCGGAAATCACAAAGCCATCGTGCCCCCATTTTTCTTTTAATATTTCGGTTAGGGTATAATGATTTGCCGAAGCAGGAATACCTGTTAAATCATTGAATCCGCTCATTAAGGTGGCAACACCAGCCTTAACTCCTGCCTCGAATGGAGGCAAAAAAGTTTCCCAAAGTGTTTGGTCTGAAACGTCGGTATAATGGTAATCTTTTCCACCTTCCGACATGCTATAGCCTACATAGTGCTTTAAACAAGCAGCAATGGTATATTTTTCAGAAAGATCTTTTCCTTGATAGCCTTCAACAGCAGCCACGCAAAATACGGAGTTGAGATAGGGATCTTCACCATAACCTTCAACAACTCTTCCCCAACGAGGGTTGCGTGCCACATCAATCATAGGAGAAAATGTCCAGTCGCATCCAGCCAACCAAGCTTCCTTAGCTGATATTCGACACGACTCTTTTACCAACGCTGTGTTCCATGAGCACGATTGAGCCAAAGGAGTTGGGAAAACAGTACGGTAACCGTGAATTACATCGAAACCAAAAATGATAGGAATTCCCAAACGTGAATCTTCAATGGCCTTTTTCTGAATTTGATTACGAGCTTGTGGAAAAGTAGCCCTGTATAACAATGAGCCAATCATAGGGTTTACTTCTCTCATCCTGTCTTCAATGTTATTGGGATTTGAATTTTTCCCATAGGTCCATTGGTTGGTTTGCATGACTTTTTCTTCCAATGTCATTCGAGAAATCAAATCATCAATTCGCTCTTCTATAGGAGCATTTTTGTCTTTATACACAGGGTTTTGAGCAAAAGTTGAACTCAAGATAAAGAGTGTAAAAAATAATAATGGTAATTTTTTCATTTCAAATTATTAGTTGTTTTTATTTCAATTACACAAATAAACTCAGCAACAAAGTAAAAAGTAAGCCTAACACAGCAATTAACGACTCCATAACAGTCCACGACTGTAAGGTTTGTTTTTCGGTTAAACCAAAATACTTGCCGACCAGCCAAAAACCGCTATCGTTAACATGCGACAACAAAGTAGCACCCGACGAAATTGCAATAACAACCAAGGCTCTTTGAGGCTCCGATAAATCAAATACCCCTAAAATTGGAGCCATTAATCCAGCAGCAGTAATCATAGCAACTGTTGCCGAACCTTGTGTTACGCGAATAACAGCAGCAACCAACCATGCCAATAAAATGGGAGGTAAAGAAGTGGATGCAACAGATGTTGCCAACATTTCGCCTATTCCACTATCGATAAGTATTTGTTTAAAAACACCGCCTGCTCCGGTAATGAGAATAATTATTCCTGCAGGGCCAAGTGCTTTGGTCGATAAATCAAGTATTTCTTGCTTTTTAAATCCACGCTTAATGCCTAAGTTGTAAATAGCCAGTAAGGTAGCTATTGAAAGTGCAACAAAGGGATGACCAATAAAACTGCAAATCTCGGCAAATAATCCATCATTTATGACTTCCTTCTTTACCAATAAATTGACTAGAGTATTCAAAACAATAAGCATCAAAGGTACAGCTATTATGCTAATAATTAAACCAAATGAGGGGAGCTTTTCTCCTTCCACTGTTTTGTGACTTTCGAAAAAATCGGGTGGTTTTACATCTATTTTTTTACTAATGTATTTTCCAAAAACAGGTCCAGCCAGTATGGCAACAGGAAGCCCCAGTATCGCACCAAATAATATTACATATCCCAACTGTGCGTTAATAATTTCGGCCACAGCTACCGGCCCAGGTGTTGGTGGAATGAAAGAATGTGTAACTGCTAATCCAGCCAATAAGGGAATACCATAATACAATACCGATCGTTTACTATCGCGTGCTAAAGAATATACAATAGGTACGATAATGATTAGGCCCACATCGAAGAAAACGGGAATTGCTACAAAAAAACCAGTCAGCATCATGGCCCACGAAGCCTTGTCTTTTCCAAATTTACCCACCAGATATTTTGCCAATGATTCGGCACCTCCGGAACTTTCCAACATTTGTCCAAAAATAGCTCCCAACCCAACAACAGTTGCCACAAAACCAAGCGTACCTCCCATGCCGTCCTGTATACTTTTCAGAACACCATCGAGTGGCATTCCTGAAGC
>JAQIBQ010000434.1 GCA_027859005.1 Prolixibacteraceae bacterium
CTTTCCGTATTGACAAATTCAGACCCATCGGAGAAGCTTATTTCGCCCACAAACAAGAGTTTGTATTTACAATCATATTTCAAATGATGATCGTAATCAGAAAAATAGTTACGATAAGGAATGAACAGTTCATTCTTGTTTCTCAGCTCAACCTCATCGCAATAGTACAAGTAATTTGATTTTCTGAATCTATAAAAGTAATTAGTTGATGGGTCATGTGCATATTCTGGTGTACTGGCTATGGAAACCCCTTCAGGGGCCATGTAAAACTTACCATCAATGCTATCGATGTCTTTTGCAAAAAACACAGAAATATCCATGTAGTTCAGGATGTAAGTCTTATCATAATAATCGGGCGATAAGGAAACACTATCAATGGGCAAATCGCTTGAATTGTTTGCAGTAGTTTGTTTAGTAATAACGAGTAATAGGATGAAGAAAAGTCCGAGAAAAAGTGAGTCTTTGATCATAAGTTGGTGATAATTTAAATAGATACACTAAAATAAATTTTATTATCGAATATTTACCATTAACTAGTTTATAAAAGAAGCTTACGTATGAATTATAGCAATAATTTTTAGGATAAGAATGATTTAGAAATTCTAATCATGATAAAGTTTATTTTGGAAAAAGTTGGCACAAAAGCCACCTCGTTGCAATAGATTAAAAGGTGTGCAGTGTTTGCTTAATGGATACAAATAATTAAATCCCTTTTACGTATTGTTTAGTACTTGTTGGATAAACGTATGCGTGCAGTTGTTCTTTGCTATTCTCATTTCCACTCAGAATGTTTTTAAAATACGAAATGAGTTCAGATTTGTTTACATTTAGTTTCGTTGCTGTGTTTATTGTACTTAAATCGATTAGAAAACTTGAAAATCGATTGGGTATATCACCAATTATTTCAGTATTCAAATAATTTGTTTGATTGTAAATGGTGTTGAAATTGCCTTTTGATTTATGGATAAACAAGGTGTCTTGTTTCAGGTTCTTGATCGATGCTGACTTACCACAGCCTTGCATACAATGCTTATCCATTTTTTCTTTCTCGCATCCGGTAACCGTTTGAAAAAAGCACTGCCTGCTGCTCATTAATACAATGGGATGATAAATACTGAAATGCAATTCAAAATCAGCGGGTCGTTTAATGCGTTGTATTTGTTGCTTGTTGAGTTCATTGGAGATAAATGCTCCTGTACAATTGAAGTTTTCTTTTAGGCATGCCAAGGTATATGAATTTACACTGTTTAAATAAGGCCCTGCAATCCAAGGAATTCCCATTTCGTATGCAAGGTAAGCAATGCCAGTATTGTTTGTTACAAACTTTTTGGGCTGGAGTTGCTTCAGTATTTCAACTGCGGCGGTATAGTCATCATTCAACAAAATGGATGGAAACCAAGGAATTAAATTTTTGTTTTCCTGAAAGAATGTGATCCAATCATTTGTTTCTGATCTTAAATCATTGGGGAGTTGAAAATAAAAGCTTGTGTCGGTATTCGTTGAAAGGTGAACATCTTCTTTGGTATTGATTAGTACTGCAAGTTTTGCCGATTCGCTTCCCTTTTGTCTCGGAATTACTTGAGGTTTTACCTCTTCGATGTTTGCTCTCGAATTTCTTAAACGAAACAGTATTTTATCTTTAATCGCAGTTAGTTCTTTGAAAGGAATATAAACCGCTTCATTTCCTAGATCAAGGTCAATATCATCAATAAAATATTCAGTTTCGTTAATAACCTTAAAGCGTTTCATTAGCATCTCACGTTCAACTGGCATTGCGCCCCTGTCAGCAAGATTTCTTTCCGATGAAATGGAAAATGTCTCGTCAGGTGTGTTTATTTCCACAAGCAATCGTGCATTTGTTTTTCCTGAAACTGTAATTTTTAAAGGCGCCTGAAGCGCACTTAATTTGTCAATTTTACGTTGAATGTTAACGCGTAGCTCAGTCTTTTCAGCATATAGTTGTATTTCTGCTTCTTCAATATTTTTTTCACTAGCACCACCATTTTTTATAGCCAAATGAGTAGCTGAATAGTCGCGAGGATTATCGATAAACATCTCTTTATGAATTTCTCCTTTTAGATAACCATCCGTAAAATCACGATTAAAAACCTTATGTAAAACACTATTGTTTTTGCTCTGTTCTGTTTTATTATAAACATTCAACAATTGCTTTTTGTAAGCTTTTACTACCGAATATACGTAGTGATATTTTTTGATTCTTCCTTCAATTTTGAGAGAATCAACACCAGCATTGTACAATTCTTGTAAATTGAACCAAGCCGAATTGTCTTTTATATTTAGCGGAAAACGTTTGCCTTGTGCTGTCGTTTCATATTCATCTCTGCACGGCTGACTGCATCGACCTCTGTTTCCTGAATTTCCGCTTTGAACGGAACTCATGTAACAAATACCCGAGAAGGATATGCAGTAAGAACCATGTACAAAAACTTCGCTTAATAAATCTTGCTGATGTGCCTCGTGTGTTAATGTTTCTATCTCGTTTGTATTTAATTCACGTGAAAGATTAACCCGAGTTGCATTAAGCTTTTTTAAAAACTTTATTTGGCCTTTGTTGTGTGTGGTTAGTTGGGTTGAGGCATGAATTTTTAGGTGAGGAAAATACGTTGATAGTAGAAAAAACAAACCAAAATCTTGAATAATAACTCCATCTACTGAGGTATTTGCCAATCGGTTAAGCCAGCGAATAAGATCAGGAAACTCGCTTTCAACAATACTAATGTTGAGCGTAATAAATACTTGGCAATTGTGTTTGTGAGCAAGGTGTAAGATGCCATTCAAATCGTTAAACGTGATGTTCTCGGCACGGTTACGGGCATTGAACTTATTCAATCCGCAATACACCGCATCGGCCCCGGCAATAATTGCTGCTTTAATAGAATCAATATCTCCTCCTGGTGCTAAAATTTCAACTTCCCTGTGCATGTTGCGAAGATACGTTTTGCGAATTGAATTGGCATAGTCTGACTTTGAAATATCATACCCATTTTCTTTCTGTAACAGCATTCATTCGAAAGACGTTGATTTTAAATAATGACTATTGAAGAATGGTTGTACATAAAATTTATTCGCTTAGATATAATAAGGAAGGAGAAGATCTATAAGTTTGTCCATTAGGGATTACCGAACAAGAAATGAATTTATTAAATTTAGAAAAATTTAAACTTCACCCTCATGAACTGGAATGTTCGAATTATAATTTTTCTATTATTTCATTTATTAGCATTTGCTGGTAAATGTCAGGAGATAAAACCAACCCGTGATTCATGCTTGGTTATTGTAAATTTGGCGAGTAATAACGAGGAGCCTTATTCCAATCGAACGATTATATTTGAGGATGCCAAAAGCAATTTCAGAAAAGTCCATATTACGGATAGTTTAGGAAATGCTCCGTTTTTGCTCCCTAAAAACACCGAGTTTACTATCGATGTGTTGAATCGTACAATTTCAGTTGGCCATTTTGGATTATTAAGTCCTGAAAACGACGGTTTAGTTAAGTTCTTATACGATATTCGCATAGACATTTTTGATGAAAGTCGCGAAGGGGAAACGATGATTACCAATTGCTTTTCAAATTCAGAAGACCTACAGCCAAACGATAGCACAACTTTAATTGATGTTTCATTGGTCGATAATAATAACCAGCCAATTGCTGGGCGTTCTGTGTTGTTTCGCGATAGTTTATCGATGAAAGTGTACCTTGGACAAACAAACGATAGTGGACGTTTCATGATTTTATTGCCGAGTGAAAAGGTTTATGGCGTGCGTTTAGTTGATCAAGGTATTCGAGTTCCATTTAACGCCATTTCAACGGTGGGAGGGCAGGAATTAGTTTCTATAAATTTAAACTTGGTTTATATTTATAGCGAAATTAATAAGGTGTTTAAACATGTAGTTGATAAAGATGTGTCTCGGAATAAGGAGGGAGTAATTAATGAAAATCTTTTTGTATTGAGCAATGTTTTATTCGATTTCGATAAAGCAGTTATAAAACCAGCTGCCTATGTTGTTTTAAATCAAATTCTTCTGAAAATTAAACACAGGAGCTATTCAATAATTGAAGTTAGTGGACACACCGATAGCTTTGGTAACGAAAATTATAACTTAGAACTATCGGAGGATAGAGCCAATGCTGTTATGACTTACTTAATCGAAATGGGAATTAATCCTCAAAAAATCAGGAGCATTGGCAAAGGTGAATTATGCCCAGTAGTATCGAACGATACGGATAAAGGACGGGAACAAAATCGACGAACCGAAATTAGGTTGCTAAATTAGTTAACAAAAGTCTTAATATGAACGGGACGTTTGTCTTTTGGCAATAGATGCAATAGCTGGAAGAATACGTATTACAGAGGATTTCATAATTATTGAGCAAAAAGAATTTACCGAAGGGTATCTCTTTTATGGATGGAGTTTTGTTACTCGTCAGTATTGAAGTCTAATTCTTTGTGTCTCTTGTTTATTTTTTCAAAAGAGTTGGGTATACTTTTCAACACTTCTCCTGAATTTTTTCCATATTTGTAACCATGCAATTTAAAGAGCTAATAGGTCAAAAAGTAATTATTAATCGTTTGATTGAAGGTGTAAGCGAGAATCGTGTTAGTCATGCGCAATTGTTTGCTGGCAAAGAAGGCGTAGGGAAGTTGGCGGTTGCTATTGCTTATGCTCAATACGTGAATTGTAAAAATCCTTCAGAAAATGATTCGTGTGGAGTATGCCCTTCGTGCAAAAAATACCAGAAACTAATTCACCCCGATTTGCATTTTGTTTTTCCGGTGGTGAAAACGCCAAAGATTAAAGAACCAGTTAGCGATAATTATCTCGATAAGTGGAGAGAACAAGTACTTGAAAGTCCTTATTTCAATTTAAACATGTGGTACAAAACCATTGATGTTGAAAATGCACAAGGACAAATTTACGTACATGAAAGTAGCGAGATTATTCGGAAGTTGAATTTGAAGACTTTTGAAGCCGAATATAAAGTTATGATTATTTGGATGGTGGAACGTATGAACGTTCAGTGTGCCAACAAGCTTCTGAAAATGATAGAAGAACCGCCACCAAAAACCCTTTTCATTTTAATAACTGAAAACGAAGAACAAATTATTCAAACCATTCGTTCGCGCACCCAATTGGTGAAGTTTATTGGGATTCAAAAAGAAGCAATGACCAATGCGCTTAGCAAGCTTCCAAAGGCCGAAGGGAAAGATATAGAGGGAATTGTTCACCAAGCCAATGGGAATTTTATTTCGGCAACAAATTTAATTTCACCTAACGAACTGAAGGCTCAGTTTTTCGATCAGTTTACAAATTTAATGCGCATATCGTACAAGCGCGATTGGATGCCCATGTTCGAATGGGTAGACAAAGTTGCTGCTACAGGCAGGGAACGTCAGAAAAGTTTTTTGTTGTACAGTTTAAGAATGTTGCGCGAAAATTTTATTCTGAATTTGAAACAACCTGAACTCAATTATCTCGACGAAAAAGAAAGGGGTTTTTCTGAACGATTTTGTCCTTTTATTAACGAGCGCAATATTTTAATTTTTGCCGAAGAGTTTGAAAAGGCTTTTCGAGACATATCCTCTAACGGAAATCCACGCATCATATTTCTTGATTTATCGTTGAAAATTACTAAAATGATTCGGGCGTAAATAGATTTAATTTACTGAACAACAATTTTTTGTCCGGCAGAAACCCCTTCGAATATGCACGTTTCGATTCCATCTGAAATACCAGTTTTTACTACCTGCTTCAATATTTCGTTTTCAGGGGATAGGATTTGGACAAAGATTGAATCGCTTTCATAGATAAGGTCTTTCTCAAAAACCACAATGGACGAAGAGTCTGCTTCAATTTCCAAATCGGCTACAGCCGTAAAACCGGGCATCAGTTTATCGATGTGCTTATCGGGCAATAGGGCAGCCTCAATTTGAAACCGGACGATTCCATCACTTTTTAATCCCTTCGGATTTATTTTTGAAAGTTCGGCCTGATAGCCTTGATTTGAAAGCGCATTTACCGTAACCGTAATTTTTTTGCCTAATTTCAATTTTGGTATAAGCATTTCATTAACGGAGGCTTGAAAGCGGTATTGATTTAGATTTGCAATAAGGGCCAAAGTGCTCCCTTCGTTGAAGTTATTTCGTTCAATAACACTAGCACCAAGGTTTAGTGGGAGTTCTATTACTGTCCCATTTGATGTTGCGGTAATAATATCGGATATCGAAGCACTATTTTTACTAAATCCACTTCGTGCAATTTCCAAAAATTTGTTGGCAGAATTCAATTCTTCCTGCTTTACCTGAAAATTATTTTGAGCTAGTTCAAATTCTGAAAGTGTGGTCACTTTTTGATTGAACAATTGTTTTTCACGTTCGAAATTCTTTTTTTCTAATGAAAGATTTAATGTTGCCAATTGCACTTGACGTTCGGCTTGTTCAATGGTTTGTGGGTCGGGAATAATTTTTACACGAGCAATGGGATCTCCCGTTTTAACCTTTTGTCCTATTTCAACAAAGTAGACATCCAATATGCCTGAAAGTCTCGATTTTATGGCTATCTCTGAATGTGGAAAAAGTTCTCCTGAAAGCTTTTCAATGTTAATAACGGTATCAATGGCCGCTTCATAAGTTTCGTATGCAATGTTCTTGTCTTTATTGTTCTTTATTACAATTAATACAACAATAAGGAGTAAAGCGACTATAATTAGGTAAATAATTTTTCTCATAACATGTTAGTTTGCATCCTGGTTAATGGCTTCAACGGGTTTCACATCAGCAGCTTTACGTGCCGGGAATAATCCAGCAATGCTACCGGCTAAAACAATGGTGATAATGGCAATAAGAGCAATGGGTATGTTGATGTTTATAGATTCAATTAGTTGTTCTTTATCATCAGCCGAAGAATTAATAAGGCCATTAATAAGCTGAATGATTCCCATTCCAAGTAACATTCCAAGTAACCCGGACAAACCAGTAACTACTATACTCTCGGTAATAATGAGTCCTAAAATGCTTTGAGGTGTTGCTCCTAATGCTTTCCGTATTCCGATTTCCCTGGTGCGCTCTTTAACTACAATAAACATGATATTGCTAATTCCTACCACTCCGCTAATCAACAGGCTGGCTCCCAGAAACCAAAGGAAAAGCTTTACTGCAGCAAAAAGTTTATTGAACGATTCCACCTGTTCTTCTAAGTCTGCAATAAACAAGGCACGATTGTCCTCTGCTGAAAAGTTTAATCGTCGTGCCAGGTATTGTTTCATCTTTTCTTTGGTGCGAGCAGTATTTGTTCCTTTTTTAAGGGTTAGTCCAAAGGTATCAAATATGGGATCTGAACTCATGCTTTCCTGATACAAGGGCATTGAAATAATTATTGATGACCGAAAACCCTGACTAAACATAGATCCCGATTTTAGAACCCCCACTACTTTAAACCAGGTACCGTTTGCTTCAACAAATGCCCCAATGGGCGATGCAGTTTGAAATATTTCTTCGGCTAGTTTATCCCCTATCACGGCAACTTTACGCATCAGGCTATAGTCGGAACGATTAAGTATTCGTCCCTGTTCTGTTTTTAAAAGTTTAATGCTAAAATATCCCGGGTTAACTCCGTATAATTGTGCGCGTGCAGTTTGATGTTTGTTTTGAGCAAGAACGGAACCAGATATTTTTTCCGGCGAAATTTCATCTATTTCGGGAAAAACTCTTGAAAAATCGGCAACTAATTCACTATCGAATTTAATGGTTTTACCTTCGGTTTGCCCCTCGTGCACTTCACTTGTTGTTCCTCCATAGAACCAAATGCTGTTTTGGGCATAATTGCCAAAAAACTTCATCATTCCGTTTTGTAAACCTTCTCCAGCACCCAATAAAACAATAAGAATGAGAATGCCCCATGCCACACCAAAACCCGTTAGGATGTTTCGGGTTCTATGTTGTTTTAATGAGTCCCACGATTCGGAAATATTTTCATTAAAACGGGAAAAGAATGATCCAATTTTCTCAAGCATTTGTGGGTGATTTTAATTCATTCCAAAAGCGACTATAAAAGTTATCCGAAAGCATAAGACTACTGTGTGTGCCCTGGTGTTTAATGGTTTTATCTTCAAAGATATAAATTTGATCGGCCAATTGCTTCAATACATGAATGCGATGAGTAATAAACAAAACCCCTATTGTCTCTTTAAGTTGTTTTAGGATTTCAAAAATAAATTTCTCAGTTTCTGAATCCATAGCTGAAGTGGCTTCGTCTAAAATAAGAAACTGAGGTTGATGATATATGGCCCTTAGGAAAATAATAAACTGCTGTTGCCCACCAGATAACGACAAACCATTTTTCACCCACTAAAGTCATTATGTTGTTGGGGAATTGCTCGAAGAAAAAGTCAAGTTTGTATTGTTTTATAAAGCCATTAAAACGATTTAAGCCTTCTTTTGAATATTCTTCATTTGTAATGTTAAAGTAAATGTTGTTGTTAAATATATGGATGTTTTGAGGCACAACACCTAAGTGTTGTCTCAAATTATCCATATCGATTTCAGTTATTGAATTATTATTTATTTTAATGTCGCCAGCCTCAGGGGCATAAAAGTTTTGTATAAGTGCCGATAGCGTACTTTTTCCGCATCCGTTTTCGCCAAGCAAGGCCGTAATTTCACCTTGACGTACATTAATGCTTAGGTGCTTAAACAACAGTGAACGACCTGCATAGCGGAATGATATGTCTGTAATACTCAGTTCTTCAAAACATTCAATGATAACCTCGCCTTTCCTATCCTTTTTCTCGTATTGCATTAATTCCATCATTCGGTTTAGGGCAACATCGGCTTCACGAAATTGAATAAGCATGCCAGTTAAATGACTTGTAAGTGGAATAATTCCCGAAGCTACTGTAAAAATAGCCATAAGCTGCCCAAGGCTTAGTTTTTCATTGATCACTTTACC
Organism: Prolixibacteraceae bacterium; assembly: GCA_027859005.1. Taxonomy (GTDB): domain Bacteria; phylum Bacteroidota; class Bacteroidia; order Bacteroidales; family Prolixibacteraceae; genus Roseimarinus. Next base: position 8,968 of record JAQIBQ010000434.1, read on the forward strand.
CGAAGCATTCAGTATAATAAGCACCAAATACACCGCGCCAATTACACCCGTAATAAAATTAATTTTAAGTGATATTTTTCCCAATAATAAAATGGAATCCTGAAACTTTTTATAAATGTTTAGGTTGCGGTTGCCAAAAACGTTTTGCAGGTTATGGTTTTTGATGACTTCAATGCCAGAAAAAGTATCGATATAATTACTCTGTGATTCAGAGAAGTTTACCATAACTTGCTGTTGAGACTTTACTATTTTATTGTTTTGAAAGTACATATAAACAATAAAAATGGGAAGTATAGCTAGTGTTATTAAGCCTGCATCAACATTGTATATAAGGAGGAATAACAGTGAGGTAAGCAAGAGTAAAAATTCAATAACGAATAAACTAAAAAATTCGGAGATGAACTGTTGAATTCGGGAGGTATCGTTTAAGCGGGCAAGAAGGTCACCCGATTTTCGGGTGTCAAAAAACGATTTGGGCAAGGCTAAAAGTTTATCAAAAAACGATGAGATTATACGGTTTTGAAAATTCCTTTGTTGTACAATAAGAATTATCCGTCGCATGTATTGCACTAGTACCTGAACAATTAAAAGAGTACAAAGCAACCAAATTCCGGTGTGGAGTTTTGAAAAATTATGGTTGGGTAAAATTTTATCGATCAAAGCCTGATTAAAAATTGCAGTTGAAAGACCAAGAATAGCAATTACAAGTCCCATAAAGCTGGAAGAGACCAATGCTTGCAAATCATCGTTAACCAATTGCTTTATCCATGCTATTTTTTCTTTAGTAAAATTTGTTCTTTGTTTAAAGGAATTATTAGGTTCAAGTGTTAAGCATTTTTTGCTTTTCCATAGCTCATCTAAGCTATTAAAATCCATTAATTCAATTCCTTTACTGGGATCTCCAACAATTGCTTTTCCTTTTGTTTCGCCATAATACACTACGTAATGTTGTAAGCCATTGCTTAATTCAATGTGTAAAATGGTGGGTAGATTATGATCACGTAAGGCAAGAATATCGGCTTCACAACCATCAGCGTCGAAACCAATTTTTCGTCCAGCTTGCCATAAACCTAAAAGGGTAGTGCCTTCAATGTTGGTTCCGCTTATGTCCCGCAGGTATTCAAAACTTGTGTTTCCTTCATAATATCGGGTGATTGATATGAGGCAGGCAACTCCGCAGTCGGTTTGATCGTGTTGTTTAATGAAAGTTTTTTTTAGTTTCTTAATTTTCATTGGAAAGTGGCTATTCAATATTCAATTGAAATGCTTGTTGCAATTGATTGGTACTTATTAAACCTTTGCCGCTTTCAATCAATAAGTCGTTTTGATAAAGAATATAGGCAGGTAAGCCTCGTGGTTTGTATTTTTCTTTAATTAATAAAGTATCCATTTGTGCAAAATAGAATCCGGGTTTATGATACAGTCTGAATTTATTAGCAAAATTTAGTATCGTGTCTTTATGTTCGGTTGAAACAAATATCAAATCAACAAAATTAGGCATCTTATCCATTAATTGTTCTGCTTCTAATTCGCAGATAGCACATGTTGTATTAAAAAAGAGAATAGCAATATTTTCTTCAAATTGAAATTTATTTTTTTTTAAAAAATTGAAATCATTAAAAG
>JAQIBQ010000459.1 GCA_027859005.1 Prolixibacteraceae bacterium
CTGGTGGTGGTGGATTCATGCTTTGTTTTACAAAAAACAAGCAAAAAACAATGAATTATTTCAACACCAATAAACTAAATTACCAGAGACTATATTAATTTCATTTTACTATTCATTTAATCGTTTATCAATCTTCGAAACTTTGCGTACTTTTGTTGCTCATTTAATTTATCAGCATGGTTCGAATAGGAAAAGCAAGTACGCTTGAAGTTGTAAAATTTACCGATCAAGGTGCATATCTCGATGGAGGTCCATACGGTGAAATACTATTACCAAACCGATATGTTCCTGAAAATTGTAAAGAAGAAGATGAAATAGAAGTTTTTATTTCATTCGATTCTGAAGATCGTATTTTGGCAACTACCGATTTCCCTTTTGCATCTGTAGGTGAATTCGCCTTTTTGAAAGCTATAGATGTAACTGAAATTGGAGCATTCCTCGATTGGGGATTACCTAAAAACTTGTTTGTTCCATTCCGCGAACAATACAGTAAAATGGAAGTAGATAAATGGTATTTTGTATACGTTTATATTGATGAAATAACTGGTAGAATTGCTGCTTCTGCAAAATTCAGAAAGTACATTAACAATGAATTCATTGAGTTTGTAGAAGGAGATGAAGTTGATCTTCAGATTGCCCGCAGAACCGATATTGGCTATACTGCAATTATTAATGGAAAACATGGAGGTGTAGTTTATTTGAATGAAGTTTTTAAACCCATACGAATAGGCGATAAGCTAAAGGGATATGTGAAGAAGATTCGAGAAGATGGTAAAATAGATTTAAGTCTTGAAAAGCAAGGATATAAAAAGGTAGATCCTGTATCTGCTGATCTTTTAGAAAGAATAAAGGCAAATGGAGGAGAGCTTACTTTAAACGATAAATCGGACCCTGAGTTAATTAAAGCAGAATTAGGGATTAGTAAGAAAACCTTCAAAAAAGCAGTTGGCGCTTTGTATCGCGATAAACTGATAGTGATTGAAGAAAATGGAATTAAGTTAGCATAAAGTTGTTTGAAATGAATATTGAAAAAGAATTACAGAAAAGAAGTGAGTCGAAATGTGAATTGTGCGGTGCCAGTGATGAATTAACTGTTTATGGAATTCCTCCTGTAACAAGCAGTAATCCAGACAATTCAATTTTGCTTTGTTCTAATTGCCATAGTCAAATTGAAACTCCCGAAAATGTAGACATTAACCATTGGCGCTGTTTAAACGATAGCATGTGGAGTCAAATCCCAGCTGTTCAGGTTATGGCATGGCGAATGCTAACGAGACTAAGTGCAGAAGGTTGGCCTCAGGATTTATTAGACATGCTTTATCTCGATGAAGAAACCCTAGATTGGGCAAAAGCAAATGGCGATGGAGCCGATGATGATGATGATGAAATAAAACACATCGATAGCAACGGGAATGTTTTACAAGCGGGCGATACAGTTGTATTAATTAAAGACCTGAACGTTAAAGGTGGTGGCTTTACTGCTAAACGAGGAACTGCAGTTCGAAACATTTCACTTGTTCACGATAACCCTGAGCATATTGAAGGAAAAGTTGACGGCCAGCATATTGTAATTCTTACACAATACGTGAAGAAATAGTCGAAAGCTCATTCTGAATTGAATTTGGTATAACTCCACTTTTTGGGAAAGGGGGAAAATTTTTTAAACCTTGTTTGTTCTTTGATGTTATATTTTTCATTGGCTTTTGAAGCATATTATTAGAATTAATAAATGGAAAAAAGAACACGAAGATTACCCGATTGGATGAAAACACCAATGCCGGGTGGGAAACAATATCTAGAGCTTAAAAAGCTTACACTTCAACACAATTTAAACACCATTTGTAGTAGTGGTAATTGTCCGAACCGTTCCGAATGTTGGGGAGCTGGAACTGCCAGTTTCATGATTTTGGGTAATAAATGTACGCGCAATTGCCGCTTTTGCGATGTGCCGAATATGATTCCCGATGAAGCTGATTGGAATGAACCAAAACGCCTAGCCAAATCAATTAAAACATTGAAATTGAAGCATTGCGTAATTACTTCTGTTGCGCGTGACGATATGGACGATGGCGGTGCCGCTTTTTGGGCTAAAACAATTGAAGTGGTAAAAGAACTTAATCCATCGCTTACTTTAGAAGTCTTAATTCCTGATTTCGATGCCTTACCAGAAGACATTCAAAAAGTAATTGATGCTAAACCCGAAGTGATTTCACACAACCTAGAAACTGTACGAAGACTTTCAACTAAAGTACGCGACAGAGCTCGCTATTCTCGTAGTTTGACGGTGTTAAAACAAGTTGTCGAAAACGGAATTGTAGCTAAGTCAGGAATCATGCTTGGATTAGGAGAAACACACGAGGAAATACTACAAACAATGGACGATTTGCGAAAGATAGGTTGTAAGGTTATGACTTTAGGTCAGTATTTAGCACCTTCGGAACATCACTTAAAAATCGAAAATTTTGTTGAACCGGAGTTATTCAAACAATATAAAGAAGAAGGTTTAAAAAGAGGCTTTACCTTTGTTGAGAGTTCACCTTTGGTAAGGTCGTCGTATCATGCCGAATTACATGTAAATGCATAGTCAAAACGTTCATTGCTAGGAAGAGTAACGAAGACGAAGCAATCTGTTGCTTATGATTGTTTTTGTAATATTCGCTTCACAATGATATTAATTCTACCCATTAGGGGAGTTAGAGGGGTAATATGAAAGAAAAAATACAAAGCAAAATTTTAGAAATTAGAAATATAACTGAGTCTACTTACATTCTTAAAATGGAGCGTAATGGATTTGATTTCAAAGCTGGACAATACTTGGTGCTTAATGTTCCAGGTGAAAGAAAAGCAAGAGAATATTCAATTTACAGTTCCGAGTTAGATGATTTTATAGAATTGCTAATAAAAGAAGTTAATCCGGGAGAATTATCTCACGAATTAAAATATTTAAAAGTTGGAACGAAAGTGCAGATTGGTGGCCCTTTTGGATATTTTATTTTGAAAGATGAAGTTGTAAATAAGAAACAGCCTGTGATTTTTGTAGCTACAGGTACTGGTATTTCACCTTTCCACAGTATTATTCAATCTAACCTTGAATTGGATTATCAAATGATTCATGGTGTTCGTTATAAATACGAAGCCTACGAAAAAGAACATTACAAGAGCAATCGCTATCAATTGTGCTCATCAGCTGAGAATGGGATTGGTTTCAAAGGACGTGTAACCGATTTTCTGAAAACAGAACAAGTAAATAGAAAAGCCCTGTATTATTTATGTGGAAATTCTGCAATGGTTGACGATGTAACTGATTTTTTAGAAGGAAATGGCTTGCCTGCAGATAACATAAAAACTGAAATATTCTTTTAATCTAAGCTCAATAATACCAAACTCATACTTTTTACTATCATTCTAGTAATAAATTCAAATCTATTTTAGCATTTAAATTAGGATTGCTATTTTAGTGTTTCTAAAAAATAACTAAAATCTTAATCTATGAGTGACTATTTCAAAACAACCCCAACAAAAGAAGGATTTTTTGGCGAGTATGGAGGCAGTTTCATTCCACCGCATTTGCAGGAAGAAATGGATAAAATTACTGAAGCATATTTTTCTATTAGTAAATCCCATGAATTCATTTCTGAATTACGTCGAATTCGCAAACATTTTCAAGGACGACCTACACCGGTTTATTATTGTAAACGTTTATCGGAGAAAGCCGGTGCACGTATTTACCTAAAACGAGAAGATTTAAATCATACTGGTGCTCACAAGTTAAATCACTGTATGGGTGAAGCATTGTTGGCTACTTTTCTAGGAAAGAAAAAATTGATTGCTGAAACTGGTGCCGGGCAACATGGTGTAGCTTTAGCTACTGC
>JAQIBQ010000490.1 GCA_027859005.1 Prolixibacteraceae bacterium
TAGTAATGGTAATCGCATCGATTCCTTGAACAGCACTTCCAAAGGTTTTTACTAGCATAGCGAGATGGTTTTACTGAAAAATAATCATTTCTAAAATAAATTTACTATACTTCAACGAAGAATGATTCAATATATTTAACGAAAGGGCTGTTTTACAGGATGAAAGGCTGAGTTGCATGCAAATTGTAAAGCTTCCTTAAGTTCTCTTTTGTAGCCTGAAAAAACAGTTATCTTTGTTCCTTATTTTCAATTCCAATAAAGACAACTATTCTAGCACATTTTTTGGTGGTTGAATATTGAAACAAGAATAAAAAAATAGTCATGGCAGGATTTTTTCATACTCCAAAACCTAAGAAATTCGATATAAAACCACGTTATTGGAATCCCGAAAAGGAGGAACAAGAAGCGCGTAAACGACGCCGGAATGCTGAATTAGGTATTAAAGAAGAAGGTGAATTTGCACCTCATATTAACAAAGGTGAATTTCGGAAAGGATTATCGAATGGAAAATGGTCGGCACAAAGCCAAAGACGGAAGTCGAATACCCGTTTGCTGATCCTTGTCGTTATTGTAGCAATTGCAATTTACTTTATGCTTAAATAGGAGGGTTCCGTGTCAGATATTATTCATTTACTTTCCGATTCAGTTGCCAATCAAATTGCTGCAGGTGAGGTGATTCAACGCCCGGCTTCAGTTGTTAAGGAGTTGGTTGAGAATGCAATTGATTCAGGTGCAACAAAAATTCAAATACAAATTAAAGATGCTGGACGAACCTTGGTTCAAGTAAGCGACAACGGAAAAGGCATGTCGCCAACCGATGCGCGCATGGCATTTGAGCGGCATGCTACTTCAAAAATTAGAAATGCCGACGATTTGTTTGCCATTAATACAATGGGGTTTAGAGGTGAAGCACTAGCTTCTATAGCTTCGGTGGCCGATGTTGAATTGAGAACCAAACGTGAAGACGATGAAATTGGAACATCAATTCATATTGCTGCATCGGAAGTAAAAACCCAAGAAGTAGTTGCCGCACAAAATGGGACTACCTTTATGGTAAAGAACTTATTCTTCAATGTTCCTGTTCGTCGTAAATTTTTGAAATCGAATACTACTGAAGTAAAACATATCATAACTGAAATTCAACGCGTAGCATTGGCAAACCCAGCTATTGCATTTACCATGCAGCACAACGGAACACCAGTATACGATTTGCCTGTTGCAAATTTCAGAAAACGAATTGTGAATATTTTTGGTAACAACATGAATCAAAGCCTTGTGCCAATTAATAACGAAACATCGATGGCGAAAATCACAGGCTTTATTGGTCAACCAAAATTTGCACGACGAACATTTGGCGAACAATTCTTTTTTGTGAACGGACGTTATATGAAGCATCCTTTCTTTCACCGCGGAATAATGCAAGCCTATGATCGTATTTTACCCAAAGAAATGATACCTGCCTATTTTATTTCATTTGAAGTAGATCCAGCAGTAATCGACATCAATATTCATCCGACTAAAACTGAAATAAAGTTTGAAAACGAACGTGCACTTTGGCAGTTATTGCATGCTGCCGTTCGTGAAGGACTGGGAAAATTTAATGTAATGCCAAGCATCGACTTCGATCAAAGTGGGAGTGTAGATATTCCTCTTTCTTTAAAATCTTCGGAAGGACTTTCCCAACCAAGTATTGAAATTGATCCAAGCTTTAATCCATTTGAAGAGCGAAAAATTTCGGTTTCTTCTCCTGGTTTTTCATCTGATAGAGATAAAAAGCAGGCCGATAATTGGGAGAAATTGTACGGTGGAAGTCCAACAATAGAAATGCAGTCGAGTTCTGAAGATGATCAAACTAGTTTTATCGATCAAGCTCAACAAGCACCGGTTGAACAAGGAAGAAATTTCATTTTATTCAAGAATAAATACATTCTAACTCCCGTGAAATCGGGGTTGATGGTAATTGATCAACGACGAGCACACCAACGAATTTTGTTTGAGCAATTTATGATAACTATTAGCAACCACGAAAGTGTAAGCCAGCAAATGTTGTTTCCTCAAACACTTGAAATCAACACTTCTGATGCTACGTTGTTACTTACAATGCTCGACGATTTAAATAGTATTGGATTTGACATTCGTGAGTTTGGGCCAAATACCTTCATCATTAATGGAGTTCCTGGAATGTTGGACAATAACAATGCTGCTGGTATTATTGAAGGGCTTTTGGAAGAATTTAAAAATAGTGCGTCTGACATGAAAGAACGTGCAAAAGAACGCTTGGCAACATCCTTGGCAATTGCTTCGTCGATTGAATACGGACAGGCTATATCGCAGGAAGAAGCGGGTGGTTTAATCGATAGTTTATTTGCCTGTCAAACACCAAATTACACTCCCACTGGAAAACTTGTTTTGGAAATTATTCAGATGGATGAGATTGAAAAACGTTTGAAATAGTGTTGACAGCTTGACAGTTTATTGGATAGTATGACATTGAAAACTGATTGGTTCAATAGTTGCTACAAGCATCGACCATTAAAATTAAATTAAAGAAGTTTTATTGACTTATGTCAGATTGATTTTTATTCTGAAATATGTAACTACTTCTAACTTATTACTTTTTATATGAATCAATTTAGAAATCCGCTTGCACAAATACCTACGGTTACTAGAAACCTGATAATTGTAAATGTTATATTTTTTGTTGCGACCTATTTGCTTGAAGCAGGTGGCACAAATCTTGTCCGTTTCTTTGGTTTATATTATCCGGCTTCGGGTAACTTTGTTTCTTCACAGTTTTTTACTTACATGTTTATGCATGGTGGTTTCTTTCATATATTAATGAATATGTACGCCTTGTATATGTTTGGTCGTATTTTGGAAAGTGTTTGGGGACCAAAAAGATATTTGCTTTTTTACATTGTAACAGGAGTAGGAGCAGCACTTTTTCATACGCTGGTTAATTATATTCAGATTCGTATTTTGACTGCTAAAATGCCACAAGAGCTTGTTGACATGGTTTTTACTCAAGGAACTCAAATATTTAATCAGGGTAAGAATTTTACCGATCCTTTGGCAGGTCAATTAAACCTAATTTTGAACATACCAACCGTTGGTGCTTCAGGAGCTGTTTTTGGACTTTTGCTTGGATTTGGAATGTTATTTCCTAATACCGAGCTTTATTTAATGTTTGTTCCAGTTCCAATAAAAGCCAAGTACTTTGTAATTGGATATGGTCTTCTCGAACTCTATCAAGGTTTTGCGGTTTCAGGAAGTAATATTGCACATTTTGCACACTTGGGTGGAATGATATTCGGATTCATATTAATTAAATATTGGAACAAAAAAAGTTCAACATTTTATTAAGATTGAAGACCATTGAGAACAAATACTTTTAACTAATTACTTTCAACTTTATACTTGTCATGGATATTTGGGGCGAAATAAAACAGACATTTAAACAGGGTTCAACCATTACACGATTAATTTATGTGAACCTGGCTGTGTTTTTAACATTACGCATTGTTTTGGTCGTTTTTACTTTGTTTAAACTCGATGTTCCATTGTTGGAATGGCTTGCCTTGCCTTCCGATTTAGCAACGTTGGCTTCCCGTCCGTGGACGCTAATTACCTACATGTTTTTGCACTATAACTTTATTCATATTTTATTTAATATGCTTTGGTTGTATTGGTTCGGAAAAATATTTATGATGTATTTCGACGAACGAAAGTTATTGGGCACTTATGTTTTGGGAGGACTTAGCGGTGGTGTTCTATACATTATAGCGTACAATGTTCTTCCTGCATTTTCCGATATTGCTGAAGGGGGAATTTTGTTGGGTGCCTCGGCTTCTATTATTGCTATTGTAATTTCGAGTGCAATACATGCGCCCAATTTAACGGTGAACTTGTTTTTGTTGAGCTCCATTTTTGGTCCCATTAAAATAATTTGGATTGCTGCTGCTTCCTTACTCATTTATTTTATTGGAATTACCGGAACAAATGCTGGAGGGAACATTGCTCAGTTGGGTGGTGCGTTGTGGGGATTTATTTACATTTCTCAACTGAAAAAGGGGAAAGATATTACGGCAAAATTCAACGACTTTCTTTTCAATTTCGATGCGTTTTTTAAACGCAAAGGTAAAATGAAAGTTACTTACCGCAGAGAAAATGTACAACGAATGAGCGACAGAGAATACAATAAGAGGAAACGATCGGATAAGGAAAATATTAATGTGATTCTCGATAAAATTGCCAAATCGGGCTACGATAGTCTTTCCAAGTCTGAAAAGGAAGTCTTATTCAAAATGAATAATAAGAATGGGAAGCCGAATTAGTTTCAAAGTTCAAATTTCAAAATCCAAAATCCAAAAAAAACAAAACTCAATTTTAATTCAGTTTCTAATTCAATAGTTCGTTAAAATTTTTAATGCACTGTTTATTAGGCTGTTGGACTCTAATGTAGTATTGGTGTAAGTGGTTAATTATTAGCGCGAAGCGTTTTGTCTAATATCTGATATCTAAAAGTCTAACGATCTATTATAATTTGAGTCGTTTGTAATCTTATTTAATTCGAGCATTAACTTCTAACTTGTTTTAGGCTACCATTTTACCCGATAGGTAAAACTTGGTATAATTGGAATCCCACTTTGCTGGTACAATGCTTTACCTTTTGAATGATCTTTGCTGTCTTTCCATCCATAGTAATACGACGAAGGATTTTGTTGGTTGTAGGCATTGTAAATATTAAAACTCCAGGTTTTATCTCTCCCTTTTTTCGTTTTTCCATGTATCTGAAAGCCGATATCTAAACGATGAGAATTGCCCATGCGCACTCCATTTTTGCCAGAATACAAAACGATATTATCATTCAACACAAAAGGTTTTATTCCTTCAGGTTTAGGGTCCTTCCAACCTGCTGCTTCGTAGGTTTGATAAGATCCTGTTTCCATGGTCAATGGATATCCTGATCCAAATACCCAAGAAGCCGACAAGTTGTATTTTTTATTGAATTTATGATTCACAACAACAGAAAGATCATGCTTGCGATCGTAAATATAAGGATGCCTCTTCCCGTTGTTTTTCCCTGCAAAGTAGCGATCGGTTTTGGACAATGTATAGCCTATCCACCCTGTAGTTTTGCCGCTGTTCTTTTTAAGCAAAAACTCAATTCCTTTCGATACTCCTTCGCCACCGGTTTCAACTTTTTGTTGCCAGTCCTGATCGGTTGAATTATAACTAACGCCATCTTTGTAATCGATTAAATTGGTTAGGTTTTTTTGATAAGCTTCAACTGAAAACTCAAAATTATCGAATAAACTTTTCGCATAACCAATACTAAATTGTTTGGCTTGTGCAGGTGGAATATTGCCTGTGGCTGGCATCCATAAATCATTGGGGGTGCCAATAGATTGATAGCTTAATAAATGCAAAGCTTGCATATTCTCAGTAAACGATAGTTTTATAACCCCTGTTCGCTCTGTACCAAGCACAGCTAACAATCGTGGTTCAAATTTTTGATAGTTTGTTCCATTTACCCAATAGCCAGTATAACGCAATCCTAAATTGAACTTCAAATAGTTACTTGGCTGTAATACATTTTCAAAATAGACGTAAGGTTCAAAACCAAGTTGAAGTGTACTACCCTGCCTGGTATCTATTACAGTACTATCACCAAGCATTTGTTTATTGGTTGAAACCCCAGGTTGAAAACGATGAGAAACAGCTCCTGCCCCAAAAGACAAATCATACCAATTGTTAAGAGTATAATTGAATTCACTCTTTAATGAAAAGTCTTGCACCGTTGCCAAAGTTCCTGAGCTAAAATAGCTTGAATCTACATAGAATTCCTGCGATTGACCCGTATGGTAACGGGTGTAGCCTACTACAAAATCAGACATCAACCTATTGCTAAGTTTAGAATTTAATCGAACTGTGGCCAGGGTATTTCCCCAACGTGTTCGGGCTTTTCCTTTAAAATTTTCATCCTCCCAGGGTAATATGTTAAAACCGTATGCATCGTCTCCGGTATAGAGGCTCAAGTAAAGGCGGTTATTCTCGTTGAAGGTGTGTGCTATTTTCCCGTAAATGTCGTAAAACTGATAACCAACCGATACAAAATCAGAGATTAATAGAATGGCCGGGCGCATAATGGCATCCAGATAAAATCGACGGGCTGAAAAAATATAAGATGTGGTATCTTTTTTAATGGGGCCTTCCAATAATATATCGGCCGATAGTAAACCTATTCCAAAACTCCCGTGGTGTTCTTTTTTATTTCCTTCGCGCATACGCAAGTCAACAACAGAAGAAAGTCGGCCACCGTATTTGGCAGGGAAAGCACCTTTGTACAGTTTCATGTTGCTGATAATTTCGGGGTGAAACAGCGACAAGAAATTGCCGTAATGATTCACATAATAGACTGAAGCTCCATCCAATAACATCAGATTCTGATCAGAACTTCCCCCGCGAACATACAAACCGCTTCGGCCTTCCGATCCTCCTTGAATTCCTGGCATCAGCTGCATCACTTTCAAAACATCCGGTTCACCAATAATAGGAAGGGTTTTCATTTGGCTAATGGGGAGAGCAATTACACCCATTTCAATTCGATTCTCAATTTTCTTTTGACCGCTAATTTTGATTTCACCCAATTCAATACCTTCCGACAAATTGAAATCGATCCTGGATTTATCGCTGTCTTTTATTTCAATGGTTTTAGGTTGATAACCTATAAAGGAGGAACTTAACTCAATTTTCTGGTTTTGTGGAACCATAAGTGAAAAATGTCCAAAATTATCGGTAGCAGTTCCCAGTTGCAAATTCTCCTCCCAAATGGTTGCTCCAATTAGGGGTTCATTGCTTAGGCTATCGCGCACAAAGCCTGAAATTACTCTGTTCTGTGCAAAAATGTAATTTGAAGCAAAAAGAAGTATAAGGAGGAGGTTTATGTATCTCATGGATGATTGACCGGAGTTTAGTTTGTAAAGATTAAAGGATAAAATTTAGAACGGTAGCCGGCAAAAATACCGTAGCCATTTTCAATGTTGGAATACATAATTACTGGTTCTGTGGGCTCAAAAAAATCGGAATATTGGGCATAACGGTGTTTGTAAAACGAGGTTCGGTAGGAGTAAAATGCTTGCGAGCCCTGTAAAACTTGAACATTCAAATGTAAACTATCGGCATTCCACATACCATTACCATCCATCATTTGAATGGTATAATTGGTTCCGTTAAACCCTTGATCGGTAAAAATGGAAATCCTTCGACCTTCTTCCACTACTGGGTCGAAACAATTAAAGTGCGACATCCAAAAACGATAACTGATAGTATCTTCCCACGAGTATTGTCTCGAATAATTTGCACGATACATGACTTCAAAATAATTATCAGTTATAACATCATCAATTTCATAAGTCAAAGCATTGTATGCCTCTCCGTCTTCATCGAACCATGCATCTTCTTCAAATCCTTTGTAAGTAAATTCGGAATAGCTTGATGGTACTGAGTCAGTTGCTGTTACTACATCATAACCTTGCACATTTACCTTAAGAGTATAAGCCGCCCCTGCATTAGGGAATAAGGTTGAATCAGAATAAATCCCATCCCCGTTTGAAGGCAATTCTGCCAGGAAATCATTCTCCTGATAAATCTCTACCAAAGCATCAGTAACGTTTACAAGCATGGTATCGAATTGACTGGCTGTTTTACTTACGTGAATTAAAAAAGGCTCTTCGGGTGTAAACAGGCAATTCACAACGGGTTTGTCGTCGTATAGCGGGAGGTCAAGCTCTACTTGTTTTGTACAGGACAAAATGAAAGTAGTTAGGATGAAAATTAATGAAAGCGTTCTCATGTTTTAGTTAAAAGCGTTTTTTAATGCTTAAAAGATACTGTTTGTTTTGCATGTCTCTATAAAATTTAAAATGTTGGTAACGATAATTGAATCCCAAATCAAACTTTTCGAAAGAATAGAAATAGTTGTTCACATCACTCGTTTGGCTTAAAATGATTTGCTAAAACTTAACAAGAATTGTTGGTTAGAATCTGCTTCCAATCGACGTTGCAAATGTTGATATTTATACACAAATCCAAGCTTGAAATTATTATATGAACGGTAGTAACCAACGCCTAAAATAGGAGATCCTAAGAAAAGATGCCTTCCCTGTCCTCCCTTTATGTTAGTCCAATGCATGAAATTTAATCCATAACCTGCATAGAAATCTAAAGCATTTCTTTTATAGACCAATGGATGCAGACATAAAGAAAGCGATAAACCACTGTTTGTTTCGCTCATGACCTTTTCGGTGACTCCATCACCGTAACGATACCAATTATCTATACCTATTTCGATTCCAAGGTATTTATTAAGCTTACGTTCAATCCCAAACCCTATAGACATGCCATTCATCGTTTCGTTTCCTATATATCCGACGAATGATTTGTATACGATCTCTTTTTTCTGTGCCAATAAACTTATAGATATCACAGTAAAAAATAATACAATAAAATATCGTTTCATGTTGTAAATGTATTATAAAACTACTTGCCAGGTAATTGTTTTAAAGATGAATTTAGATCACCTAACAAGTAGTTGATTAAATTATTTATCGCATTCAATATGCAAAGTTTTCGTCATCCAAGTAGAACCTGTTGCATTATCTTTTCCCGTAAACTTTACTTTGAAATCGTGATCTCTTAATCTGCTTAAGCCCCAAAATGGTCTGTAGATTCTACTCCAGCCGTAACCTGACTCGGAATGATCTTTATCCTTCTTTGTCCAGTTCTTTTTAGTATAGGTGCATGTAATTACATCAATTTCTATATCACTTCTATTTTCAGATACACTCATAACAGCCTTTAATGTATAATATATACCAGCTCTAAAATATGAAACTTTACAATTATAATAAGTTACCCATCCACTTTCCTGAACAATAAAGTTGCCACCGTTGTTGTCTGTTTCTTTATTACTTTTACAATAATCACCTTGCACTGATTTTAAAACTGCACCATTCTCCAATAAGTCAAAAACATCCTCATCGCATCTAAACTCACCAATAAGTAATTCGTCTTGTGCAGATTTTAATTCACAATCCTGATGCTCCCATACAGAAACACGGTCTTCAATTAAATTAATTTCAAACATTTTTTGCTCAATAATCACTTTGTTAGAAGGATTTAAAAAGGTTGCTAAAATATTATCTTGAATATCATCCATTTTTTGTTCATCGAATTGATAAATAGAACGATAAGAATTAAAACCCAATTGTTTTTCAAATTGATCCAATTCACCATTACTTTCAAGCTCAACGAGGTAATTCAAAGCCAATTCATAATCGGCTTTTGTTTCAAAGTTTAGAACACCATTTTCGTTGGAAACGACAAAAGGCAAATCCAGGTTATTTCCAATTTCAACTGTATTTAAATCAAGCTCTTGCTTTTCACAAGAACTAAAAAAAGTTATCCCTATTAATACAAGGGTAATCATTACTAAATATTTGATTCGATCGATTGTTTATTTATAAGGAATCTCATCGATTTCGCCCACGGTTTACTATAAGATATTTAAACTATAAAAGGGCTCAATTCATAATTTCGTTTGGTTAATTGAACCCAATGGGCTGTAACCCGGGTTCAGTAATTAATTATTGATTAGGCAGCATGATTTTCGATTTCGGAGTTGTGTTGCCTTTTTTTAATTTACACCACCCCGAATGCGATAGTATCGCATATCGTTTTGCGTATTTATTCCATAGGCAACAGCTTTCTATGTTTATTGATTCTATTTAATTGCAGGGTATTGCAATTAATTTCTTGGGCTTTTTTTGCTTGCTGGTAAGTATTCATATTCAACTATGCATTTTAGTTTGGGTATGGCAAAACTAAAAAAAAAACGATAAGCACCAATTAATATAGGTTAATTGACATTATGGATAATATATCTATGTATATT
>JAQIBQ010000503.1 GCA_027859005.1 Prolixibacteraceae bacterium
GGCAGTAGTACCCAAAGCCATGTCAGGAAAATTAAGGAATAAGTTATAAATTAAATCGTTTTCGTCACGAATAAGATCTGGATGTTCTTCTTCCTTAACCAATAGAATTAAGTCTCCGTTTATGCCACCACGGCGTGCTGCGTTTCCTTTTCCGCTTACTGAAAGTTGCATGTCATCGGCAACGCCTGCAGGAATATTTAAGCTGATAACCTCTTCATCTTTAACAATACCTTCGCCGTAGCATTCTGTACATTTGTTCGTAATAATTTTGCCTTCGCCGCTACATGTGGGGCAAGCTGCAGTTGTTTGCATTTGGCCTAAGAATGTATTTGATACTCGAGTTACTTGTCCTGATCCTCTACAGGTTGAACAAGTAGATAAAGAACCATCCTTTGCACCTGATCCACTACAACTATTACACGATACGTATTTCTTTACTTTTATTTTCTTTTCAACACCATTCGCAATTTCTTGTAAATTGAGTGTAACCTTAACCCTTAGGTTTTGTCCACGATTAACCCGCTGACCTCTACTTCGTCCACCTCCGCCGAAGCCACCAAAGCCACCGCCGCCACCAAAGCCACCGCCGCCACCAAAATGGCCACCAAATACATCGCCAAACATCGAGAAAATATCGTCCATGTTCATTCCCTGACCACTGAAGCCTGATGCTCCACCCATGCCAGCATGTCCGTATTGATCGTATCGTTGTTTTTTATCGGGTTTGCTAAGTACCTCATAAGCTTCTGCAGCTTCTTTGAAGTTTTCTTCGGCTTGTTTGTCGTCAGGGTTTTTATCTGGATGATATTGTAAGGCTTTTTTTCGGTAGGCCTTTTTTATTTCATCGGCAGCAGCTTCTTTTGAAACTCCCAATACTTCATAGTAATCGCGTTTGCTCAATTTATTTGGTTTTATTCTCCAATAACTACTTTCGCAAAACGAATTATTTTGTCGTTCAGCATATATCCTTTTTGTATAACATCAACAATCTTTCCTTTTAACTCTTCGGTTGGAGCAGGAATCTTTGTAATTGCTTCGTGTAAATCAGTATCAAATACCTCTTCTTTTGCTTCAATTTCTTTGATTCCATTTAGCTGGAGGAAGTCGTTTAAGCGTTTGTAGATTAGGTCGATACCTTCTTTAATTGCACTTTCTTCGTGTTTGTCTTCCATCGATTGAAGAGCTCTTTCGAAATCATCCATTACGGGTAGTACATTTACCAAAACCGATTCACCTGCAGATTTTGTTAATTCCATTTTTTCTTTCAACGTACGTTTTCTGTAGTTGTCGAATTCTGCTTGTAAACGTAAATGCTGATCATCTTTTAGAAGAATAGTTTCTTCTAATTCTTTAATTTTATCAGCTGACTTGTCCTTTTTTGATTTTTTCGATGCTTTTTGAGGCTCTTTCTTTGTTTTTTCTTCTTGCTTCTCCTCTTGAGGCTGCTGTTCTTGTTTTACTTCTTCAGCAACATTTTCAACTTCTTTATCTTTGGTTTTCTTTGTCATGTTTCAATACTTTAAAAATCTGCGCCACGAAATTACAAATATTCTGCCAATTGGGTTTTTCGGTCAATATGACACGGTAAAGCTTAACACAATGACAAAAAAAGAGTCGCAATGATAGCGACTCTATGTTGTATATTTTGAATTGAATTACTTTACAATTTGACTTAATGCTTTTTCAAGCATTGGGCCTCTTAAATTCTTTGCGATTATTACGCCATCTCCATCGATTAAGAAGCTAGAAGGTATACTGTTAACTTTATAAACTCCAGCGTATTTAGAATACCAACCTTTTAAGTCACTAACATGATAAGGCCATGCTAATTTATCCTGATTTATTGCATTTTCCCAACGTGTTTTATTTTGATCTAAAGAAACACTGAATACAGTAAACCCATTCCCATTTTTAAATTCTTTGTCTTTGTACTAATTATAAACAGCAACAACAGTGGGGTTCTCTTTTCTGCATGGTCCGCACCAAGAAGCCCAGAAATCGATTAGTACTATTTTACCACTTAAATCGGCTAAGTTAATTACTTGGTCGTTGGTTCCTTTTTCAACAATGTTGGGAGCTTTGTTCCCAATTGCTAAACCTAATTGTTGAGGCTGTGCTGCAAATGATACTGTTGCTATGAATAGTATAAGTGCTATGCTACTGATTTTTTTATTCATGTTATAAAATTTAATTTTCCCTACTATAGACGTATAAGTAAACAAAAACTTACACAAACAAGTAACACTAAAATGAAAGCTTAGTTTCTTAATTTTTGTAAATATTTGTTTTTAATAATTAAAGAATCTTTTATTATTAGAAAGAATACAATGAAACCAAAAATTTGGAGACCAATGAAAAGCCCCATCGATTTAACCTTTGATTGACTAATATTGAATAATAGTAAGGGAAATAATAGTTGAAGGAAATAGACAATTGCAAAGTTGAGGGCAAATAGTTTTAATGCAAATTTTGCAGTAATTCTTCGGTCGAAAAAAAGGGCTAAATGCCAAGCGAATAAGAGTACTATTGGCAAACAATATTCAAGTGAGATGTTGTTTTTTCGGTCGGGATATTGGAAGTAAAGCATCGTCTTTTCTTCCTTCTCATAATACTTGTATTCAACACTTTCTATTGAAGAAATAGAGGACGTGAATTTTTCAATTCCCGTTGCAATAAATTTCCCATAGGCCATTTCTCCACCATTCATCCAGCCTAAATAGAACAAAATGCTTGCTACAATGAATACTATATTTCGAATGTATTTTTTCATCAGTTTTGTATGGGGCTAAGTTTTCTATTAACTATTTCCCACATGCCCCAAATAATAATAACTAACAATATATTCCAAATATAATCGTGCATCATATTGAAAAGATTTGGAAAGTTCTTCCCAATTACGCCAAGTAGAACAATTCTTAGTGCGTTTATGAATGAAAGAATTGCAAAAAGGATGGATCCAATAATCAATTTTTGTTTAACGCTCCACCAAGAAAATGCTACTAATGAAATCATAGCTAAGTAAGCATGGTAAGCTGAGCATTCTAATTCAACAATCATTGGGAAATTGCAAATAGTTATTGACTGATAATTTACTTCAAGCATTGTAACCATACTCGATCCAGTACCTAGAATATCAGCTTGAATAAACAGTAGTTTAGCTAACCCGTAGGACATATAGGTTGTGTAATCGACAAAAAACATTGAAAACCACTGTTTGTTTGTGTAATCGGCTGCAACAATTACTACAAGAACAATCCACAAAGCAAAAGATTTTCCTAATGGAAGCAATTCGTTTAAGAGTTCTTTTCTGTTTTGAACCTTAAGTTCTTTCTCCCTAAGCTTTTTTTTTCTTGATGTTTTAGAGCTCATACCTTATGAGTCAATTCTTTGAATGTGAGCACCTATTTTGTTTAATCGAAGGCAAATTTGTTCGTATCCTCTGTCTATTTGTTCAATGTTGTGAATTTTGCTGACCCCATCGGCTGAAAGTGCAGCAATTAGCAATGCAACTCCTGCTCTAATATCAGGTGAAACCATAGTTGTAGGTTTAAGTTTATGCTGGTTGTTTAAGCCAATTACTGTTGCTCGATGAGGATCACAAAGTATAATTTGTGCGCCCATGTCAATTAGTTTATCAACAAAAAACAAACGGCTTTCAAACATTTTCTGATGTATTAATACACTTCCTTTTGCTTGTGTTGCTACAACTAAAAAAATACTAAGTAAATCGGGAGTAAGTCCAGGCCATGGAGCGTCGGCAATGGTCATAATTGACCCGTCAATGAAGCTTTCAATTTCGTATTGTTCTTGTGCAGGAATAAAAATATCATCATTTCTAAATTCCATTTGAATACCCAAGCGTTTAAATTGTGCAGGTATATTTCCTAGTTTTTCAATGCTTGCATTTTTGATCGTAATCTCAGATTGAGTCATTGCAGCAAGTCCAATAAAGCTACCTACTTCAATCATATCGGGAGCAATTGTATGCTTGCAACCTGTGAGATTATCAACTCCTTCTATAATCAATAGATTCGAACCAATACCAATTATATTGGCACCCATTCTAACCAACATGTTGCATAATTGTTGAACATAGGGTTCGCATGCAGCATTGTAGATCGTTGTTTTTCCTTCGGCCATTACAGCTGCCATAATAATATTGGCAGTTCCAGTAACTGAAGCTTCATCTAGCAGCATGTATTTACCTTTTAGCTTTGTGCCAGATATTTTGTAGTATGCTAATTTGGGATCGAAAATGAACTCTGCTCCTAGTTTTTGAAACCCAATAAAATGAGTGTCGAGTCTTCTACGTCCGATTTTATCGCCACCAGGCTGTGGAATATATCCTTTCCCAAATCGGGAAAGCATAGGCCCTAAAATCATAACTGATCCACGAAGGTTACCCGCAAGTCGGTTGTACTCGTCTGATTTCATTAATTCGGGATCTACTTTCTTTGCGCAAAAAGTGAATTTACCCTTTTGAATACGTACTATTTCAACCCTTAAAACTTTTAATATGTCAATTAGGTGGAGTACATCACGTATCTCAGGAATGTTTTTGATCGTCACTTCTTGTTCTGTTAACAGAACAGCGCAAATCACTTGTAGTGCTTCATTCTTAGCACCTTGTGGTTGTAGTTCTCCATTTAAGGAATAGCCTCCTTCAATTATAAAAGTTGACATATTTTAAACGTAGTTTGGATGTCTAAAACTAATTTCTTCTGTAATTTGTACGTTTGCCATTGTTATGGCGTTTGTCGTTGTTGTTTTGCGGTTTCTTCTTTTTGGAGATAAGACTTTTTGTTTCTTTCAATTGAAAGTTTTCTGGCACCTCAATTTTACCTTTTGAAAGTTCAATAAAATCGTCCATCACTTTATCATCTTCAACCGTTTCTTTGTTCCAAGTGAGGTAACATTTTTTCATATGATCTGCAATCATTTGAACCAATGAATCTTTTTCTGGACCTTCTTCGTACTCAGCTGCACGTTGGATCATAACCTCTACAACATGACCATAATGGCGATATTTAATTCTACCTGTCTTGTAAGGTATTTTATTTGGTTTTCCACCCAAAATGCTTTCAGTTGGAAGTTCATATGGGTAATCAATGTCTAACTGAAAATCAGTCATAATTGCTAAATGATCCCAAAGTTTGTGTTTGAAATCGGCAACGTCGCGTAAATATGGATGCAGATTTCCCATAACATTGTTTATGGATTGAGCTGCTTTTTGTCGTTCAACTCTATCCTCAATACTAAGAGCATGGTTAACCATGTTTTGAATATTTCTGCCATACTCAGGCATTACCAATTGTTTACGATTCGAATTGTAATCCATCTATTTTTGAATTCGTGTAGTGTTAATATTGTATGCTTCTTGTAAGTCTGAATTGGTTAGATTTCCCAAACGAAGCATTGCAAATTTAACAAACTATTTTTTAGATCACCAAATTAAGCTGATTTTTGATCATTTTATAACTTTTAAACGGGCAAATTTTAGTAATAATTGCTTACGCATTGAATTTTGAAAAACAACTGTAGCTTTTAAATTGGTAGAATCTCCTTCAAGATCAATTACTTTTCCTCTACCAAAACGTTGATGTTCAACCTCAACCCCAATTTTTATTAACGAAGGATCGTCGGGTTCAAATGTTGGTCGTGAATGAGCTTGTTTAAGTTTTGTTAATCGTTTACTTAAATTTAGATTTGCAGTTGATGCAGGTCTTTCTGCTGGTGCACTTGGGCTCGAAAAAGTTGATCGTTTGTTGCTCGTGGGATATTCAGTTTGTGTGTTTAGGAACGAAGGCATTTGCAAGTTTGATGGCATGCTTAGGTATTCCTCATCAATCTCAGCTATGAATCTACTTGGTTCACAAAATGTAAGTTGTCCCCAACTATAACGCTGGCGAGCAAATGAAATCCATGCATTTTCCATTGCTCGTGTTATAGCTACATAAAATAGGCGTCTTTCTTCTTCTAAATTTTCAGGTGTTAAGACTCCTGAAAAGCTTGACGGGAATAGTTTATCTTCTAGCCCAACAATAAATACATTTTTAAATTCGAGCCCTTTTGCCGAATGAACGGTCATCAATGTAACTTTATTTCGATCTTCGTCTTTGTCAGAATCCTGATCGGTTAAAAGAGCTACATCTTCTAGATAATTCTCTAAGCGATTGGGTTGACCTTCTTCTTGGGCATTTATTGAGAAATCTTGAATTGCATTTAGTAATTCCTGAACATTTTCGAATTTACTCAAGTTCTCAGGTGTTTTATCGCGGTATAATTCTTCCAAAATTTTGGTTTGACGTGCAACCATTAATGCCATTTCATATGCAGAATTATCAACCAGTTGATTCTTAAATGAATTAATTAATGTTATAAAACCATTTAGTTTTGTGATGGTACCTTTATTAAGTCCAGCTGGAAACTGATCTGGCTGACAAACAACTTCCCAAATACTTATAGAATTGTTATTTGCAGTTTGTTCAAGTTTCGTTAAGGTGGTTTGTCCTATTCCTCGAGCGGGGTAATTTACAATGCGTTTAAAGGCTTCATTGTCGCTTGAATTTATAGTAAGTCTTAAATAGGAGAGTATATCCTTAATTTCTTTTCGTTGATAGAATGATAGACCGCCGAATATTTTATAAGGTAGATTTTGTTTGCGTAATTGTTCTTCGAAAATACGTGATTGGGCATTGGTCCGATACAGTATTGCATAATCGGAATACTGGTGATGTGCTGATAAGCGGTGTTGGTTAATTTCACTTACAACAACTTGACCTTCTTCGTTATCGGTTAATGCTTGAATCACTTTTATTTGCTCGCCGGTTTCTTTTTCAGAAAATACATTTTTCTTAATTTGCTTTTTGTTTTTTTGAATTATACTGTTTGCGGCATTAACAATATTTTGAGTAGAACGGTAATTTTGCTCCAGTTTATAGGTCTGATAACCAGGGTAGTCGTTTCTGAAGTTTAGAATGTTTTCAATTCGTGCTCCTCGGAATGAATAAATACTTTGAGCATCGTCGCCAACAACACAAATGTTTTTATTTAATTCTGCCAGCTTTTTTACGATAAGGTATTGCGAGAAGTTGGTATCTTGGTACTCAACAACCAATATGAATTTGAATTTTTCCTGATACTTTTTCAAAACTTCAGGATGATGATGCATCAACAAATTGGTATTCATTAGCAAATCGTCGAAATCCATTGCACCAGCCACCTTACATCGGCGAGAATATTCCTTATAAATGGCCGAAATCCTAGGCATTCTTATTGATTGATCGTATTCTGTAGCACTGGTTGTTTTTGCATAATTTACTGCAGTTATCAAATTATTTTTTGCCGCCGATATTCGGTTCAGAACAGTATTTACTTTATACACTTTGTTGCTCAACTGCATGTCTTTGATAATGCTTCGAATTAAACTCTTTGAGTCGGAAGTGTCGTATATGGTGAAGGTGCTAGGGTAGCCAATTGCTTCGGATTCAAAACGTAATATTTTTGCAAAAATGGAATGAAAGGTTCCCATCCAAAGGTATTTTGCAATATCATTCCCAACAACTGAAGCAATTCGCTCTTTCATTTCGCGAGCTGCTTTGTTGGTAAAAGTTAGAGCCAATATGGTAGAAGGTGCGTTGCCCATCCGTATTAAATGTGCAATGCGGAAAGTAAGCACACGTGTTTTTCCTGAGCCGGCTCCAGCAATTACTAAACTAGGGCCTATAATATTTTCAACAGCATCGCGCTGTGCCTTGTTTAATCCTTTCAAGTAGGGATAATCCATGTTGTCTATTTATTCTCGATTGTGCTTTTCAATGGTCAATAAAAACCCAAAAATAACAGATGTATAAAGATATGCTGACAAATCTCCCTTAAAATTTTAAATTTGTACACAACTCAGGGTTTATTAACAATTTAATCCTGTGCAATTTTTTTTAAATTATAAAGTTTATTTTATAAGAATTATACAAATCGAATATGTCGAAATTAAAATATACAATTTTTCTTTTATT
>JAQIBQ010000523.1 GCA_027859005.1 Prolixibacteraceae bacterium
CACTTAAGTTCATTTAGTAAATTTTTAAGTCTAATAAAATTAATATGAAGGCAATTTTTCACTAAAGAAATTTTGATTAGCAAAGAAGTCATGATTTCTTTGCTAATTATACTTATAAAATATTCAGCACATCCTTTCCCCATTCGTTTAGTCTGGAATAAGAAAACAACCAAGATATCGGGTTTCAATCTTTTCACCAAAACAACTTACAGTTTTTAATATTGCTGGTGAAATAGACGATTATAGCAAACTGCAATTATCGGTGGGGATTTTACTATAGGCAGACAATGTTGCAATTGAGGGAGGAATTGCAATCACCTGAGGGGAAAACTATGGTATGCGTAGCACCTTAACTACTGATAAATTGAGGGTTGTTGCTGTAAGCGGAGATCAAATCAATGTTTTATAAGATGTATACATTACTCGTAATGCTGAAGCTGCACATATTTTTCGTCCATATGGTGCTGGTGTTGAGGCTCCAAGTGTGAATGTATCTTAGGATGAATTGAAAGTGAAATAAATGCATTATTTGTTTCACCTATGTTTTACCCTTGCGGATAAATGCTTCGCAGTACTCTGTTAACTGTATGGTATAAAGTGTATTGCAATTATTGTATTAGTATAAATCCACCCCTGAGAGGAGGTGGATTTATATCTGTTTGTTTGAAAAGTGTTCGAATGTTTTCAGCCAATACTTTCTTTGCTGATTTAGTTGCAACATTGCTTTTCCGTGTGGAAATAAAAAGTTGCGTTCGTATCCGTCTTTTACATATTACGATATCGTCCTTCAAGCCTAGTACTAGAACGTCCTGATTTAAAAAGATTTGGCGAACTCCTCCCCGGTATTTCTTCCATGTGCCACGTAGGTATTAAATAAGAGTTTTCTGTTTTGTAAATCAATCACATACAAACGTTTCTTGTTACTCGATTGCGAATAATCGGCAATGGTTACAATGCCTGGATTTTCCAACCGTCCCTTTAACCGCAAGATCAAAAATATTTTTTGACAGGCCAATGTCGGCCAACTTAACTTCATCATAAAAATCTACAGGGATAGTACTTTCCGAATGATTTTCAACAACACGAACATTATTTATTATGGGTGCTAAAAGCAACAAAACATAGACAACCATTTTCCTCATGCGCTAATGTTAATTGAATACACACCAATTAAAAGAAATTGGACTTTTTGTTGAGGGTTTATATGAATTGACCTCCAACTAAAGAACTGTGAAACATGTAACTTATTGCGTTCAAGATGTAAGTCGTCATCTGTCAAATAGCTTCATCTTTACATTTATATTGAAGAACTAAAAAGATGCAACGAGCCATAAGAGTCGATCTCATATTCAGAGGGATAATGGTAATAGCGCGTTTCATGCGGGCATTCTGCAAAATAAAAGAGATGAATATGAATCCAACAGTTAACCAATAACTTTAAAATATAATCACATGAAAAAGCTATGCATACTATTGATTTTTATGATGCTGTTTTTAATGAAAACATCATTCATTTCAGCGCAAATTAGTGTAAGTATCAACATCGATTCACAGCCACTTTGGGGGCCGGTATCTTATGATTATGTTGAATATTATTACATGCCTGAATATGATATCTATTACCATGTACCAAAGTCGAAGTTTGTATACTTAAAGCGCAATAAGTGGATGTTTTCGAATAGTTTACCATACCAATGCCGTAATGCCGATTTATATAAAACCTATAAGGTGGTAATCAATGAACCAAAACCCTATTTACGAAACAATCACTATGTCAATAATTATAAACAATATAAATATCAGCATTCAAAACAGGATGTTATTCGCAATAGTAATGATTCAAGATATACGAATCGAAAAGAACATCCCAATCATATGCAGAACATAGCAATTACACTGCAACATAAAAATACACACCCTGAAGCAAAGAGCAATTCATCAAAAAAGAAGGGAAATAAACAGGGCCGAAGATGATAAAGTGTGAATTATGTAACAATTACTCAGTCTTATGTAACGCTTTGTATTCCAGTGATAATCACCTTTGTTGTATTCAATTAAATAACGCATTAAAAATATAAACACTATGGGTAATCTTCTGTATTCAATCGCAGTAGTTTTGATAATTATATGGGCTTTAGGATTTTTCGCCTTGAATTTGGGCAGTGTCATTCATATTTTACTTGTAATTGCAGTTATTGCAATATTACTGCGCATCATAAGAGGAAAAAAGATTCTCTAATCATTGAAAAATCACGCAACTTAAAACCACAAAAAATGAAAAAAATTAAACAAATACTACTACTACTAGCCGTTGTTGCCGTTATGGTAAACACTGGTAATGCCCAGGTTCGCGCAGGTTTAAAATTAGGCGCAAATTTATCGAATGTCTATGATGCTGAAGACGAGAGTTTCACAGCAGATTCAAAATTAGGTTTAGTAGGTGGTGTTTTCGCAGCAATTCCAATTTTACCACTTTTCGGATTTCAACCCGAGTTACTCTTTTCTCAAAAAGGATACAAAGGATCGGGAAGTCTACTTGGAAGCGAATACAACTACAGTCGTACCTCAAATTTTATCGATGTTCCCCTGTTTTTGGCTGTGAAACCCATAAGTACACTAACGATTCTGGCAGGACCTCAATTTTCATTTCTGATGAAAGAAACTTACAACGTTGATAATGAGTTCATCAACATCAACGATGAACAGCTATTTGAGAATGACAATATTCGCAAAAACACATTATGCTTTGTTGGTGGAGCTGATCTTAACCTAAATCAATTGGTTATTGGGGCAAGGCTTGGTTGGGATCTTCAAAATAACAATGGAGACGGCACTTCAACAGCCCCTCGCTATAAAAACATCTGGTATCAGGTAACATTGGGATTTCGCTTATTATAAAAAATTGACCACAATGTAAATGTACATCATTGACGTAGAGCATTTAAATAAAACAATATTCATTTAAAACTAAATATTATGGAATCATCAAATCACACAGCTAGTATAATAGGCGGATTGCTCGTTGGTGCACTCGCTGGAGTAACACTTGGAGTTTTATTTGCACCACGCAAAGGTCGTAAAACCAGGAGTAATATTTCAAATGGTGCACAAGATGTTGCACATGACCTTAAAAGACAGATTAAAACACAGGCTAAAGCCTTTCGTCGCAAAGCAAAAGATCTTGAAAATGCAGCAAAAGAAAAAGTAGATGGAGTAAAAGATGATATTAAAGCGAAAGCTGAAGCTCTTTAGAATTCATCAAAAGAAGCGATCCATTGAGAAGTTTAGGCTAATCGATTGATCGCCTATTTACATGGCTCAAAACTGTATTTCAATCTAAAAACAAAGAATATGCAATATCATCTGGAAAAAATAGAAGAACTCATTGAAAATCTTAAACAATACACTGTTACTACTATTGAAATATTCAAGCTCGAAGCAACCGAGCGTTCTTCGGCAATAGTATCTAAATTGATCAGCAAAGTCGTCATTGGCCTTATTGTCCTATTATTTGCTTTCTTTTTGAGTATGGGCATTTGCTTTTATTTGTCACAACTTTTTGGTAACAACTACCTAGGTTTTGGCATGGTTGCCGGATTTTACCTTTTGGTTGGAATTATATTGATTATTGGACGAAAAAAACTTTTGATCAATCCCATGCGAGAGAGAATGATACAAGACCTATTGCAATCAAAAAAGACAAGCTAAATAAGATGAAAATGGAAAACATTGAAATATCGCAAAGCGCAAAACTTCAATTGCAAATTTTGCAATTAGAAGCTGAAAGATCGAGCCATGAAGATGCACTGAATCAATCTTTCAAAGAGTTGACACATCTCCTGTTCATCCCTGCGTCGAAAAAAAAGGAAACCAACAGCGAATCTCAGGATGACAACAAAAATGAGTTACTGAACCTTTCTAAAAAGGTGTTAAATGGGTCAACAGACTATATTCTTGAGCAAAATTTTGGAACGAAGCGTCCCTTTAATGACTTTTTAACTTCGATGTTTATCGAATTAATATCAGCCCCATATATCAACCATAAAATAGTTGAAATTTTCTCGGGAATTGCAGATCAGGTTTTCGAAGAATCAGAAGAGAATAGTTAAAATAAAAAGATGAAAGTTACAGATAGTAAGACACAATCAAGAAATATCATCATAGCCGTAGCAATGGTATTAATAATATTCACATTTAGTTCATGTGCCACTAAGGCTATCTTTTTACAGTCGGCAGTAGTTCCGGCAGCAGAAGGTTCAGTAAGCGTCAAAGAGGATGGGAATAAAAATTATGTAATTAAAGTTAAGATTAGCAATCTGGCCGATTCACAAAGCCTTCAGCCCCTCGGAATGCATATGTAGTATGGATAGTGACTGATGATAACATCACCAAAAACGTTGGTCAAATCGTTAGCTCAACAGGCTCCTTTTCGAGTAAATTGAAAGCTTCATTCGAAACGGTAAGCTCGTTTAGTCCAAACAAAATTTTCATCACTGCCGAAAACGAAGCGGATGTTCAATATCCATATTCCGAAGTGGTATTAACCACTGATTTTATCGGATTAGAATAAAAATGATCGATATAAAATTGAATAATCCCACATCGCTTAATACAATAGTTCGGTAAGCATTTTGCAATGCATTGATAATAAGACAATTAAAAAAGCAGTAGTTTTTTATGTAACTCACTAATATCTAGTTATTTACATTGTGTCTCATTACTCAAATCTCAAAATCTAACGATCTATTGTTAATATAAACCAGTTTAAATTTAAATAACAATGAGAAGTATAGTTATAACAATCGTATTGATCTTTACTGCCCTAATTTCTTTTAGTCAAAATCCTTCACCCACGGGAAGTAATCTATTGAATTTAGGTGTTGGTTTTTCGGGATGGGGAATTCCGGTTTACGTTGGTCTCGACCACTATATACAGCGGGATTTATCCCTTGGAGGTGAACTATCGTATCGCTCATTCCACGAAAACTGGAACAACAATACCTACAATCGTAGCGTAATCGGTGTTTCAGGAAATCTTAATTATCATTTTAATGCAATTCTTAACCTTCCTTCACGCTGGGATCTATATGCAGGTGGTAAGATAGGTTTCTTTCTTTGGAACTCTCCTTCCACCTATAATGGCGATAATGATTCTGATTTGGGATTAGGAGCTCAAATTGGAACCAGATATTACTTGTCGAACAAAGTGGGATTAAACCTTGAGCTTGATGGTGGAAATGCCTTTTCGGGAGGCAAATTTGGTGTAACAATCAAAATATAACAATCAATATTTTTTATAACACACACATTAATTAAATGCTCCCAGAATTATAGTTCAACTATTTACTAAATAAAACAAAATGAAAAATGTATTAAAAACAACAACAAAAAATGCCGTGTTTTTTTTTCTGGCTATTTTCATAGTTGGTAGCAGTGCTTACGCACAACAAACAAGAAGTGCCGTTTTTAAACAAGCAGATGAAGCTATGCTAAATGCAAAAGCCATGAAAGCAGATATTCTTACTCCAATAGAATATTCTAAAGCATTAAATTATTATCAGTATGCTGAAAAGTATTTCGAAAAAGAAAAAGGAATTGAAAAGATTGAAGAAAAACTTACTGAAGCGACAATTTACTTTAACAGATCTATTGACTTTTCTTATTCGGCTAGAATTGTTTTTGCAAATTCATTAAATGCACGCGAAGATGCTTTATCAGCACGAGCAGATAAATTTGCAAAAGAACTGTGGTTAGATGCCGAAGAACAATTTATTAAAGCAGCTAAGGAATTAGAAAAAGGAGATCGAGATGATTCTTATAAAAAATCTGTAGAGGCAATAGAAATATACAGGAAAGCTGAACTATCTGCTATAAAAACGGATTTGCTTGATGAAACTCGCCTATTAATAAAAAATGCCGATGAAATAAAGGTTGATAAAAAAGCGCCAAAACCGCTTAAAAAAGCAAAATTGCTTTTAGCTGAAACCGAAAAGGAACTTGAAACAAACCGTTATGATATGGATTACCCACGCATAAGGGCAAAACAAGCTAAATATGAAGCAAAACATTCCATTTTCCTCCATGAGATGATTATAAAAATAGATGATGAAAATATCGAAATGGAAGAAGTAATCCTGAATTTAGAAGAACCGATAATAAAGATTGCTGAAGCAGTTGGTTTTGTTGCCCATTTTGATGAAGGATTCAAAAAGCCCGAGAACATAATCATTAACTATATCTATGATTTACAGGTGAAAAACGACAAAATTATTAGGGAAAACTCTCGGAAAGATTATTTAATTGAGCAATTGGGAGCTAATATCGATGTTCTGAAAAAAGAAAGAAATGCACTTAATAATGAGTTCGAAACTGTTATAAGCAAACGTACTGCTGAAAATAAATCTAGAATGCAGGCAATTGAAAATGAAAAGGCAGAACTTGCTGAAAAAATCGATTTTCAAACAAAAATTAATGAGAAGTTTAATATTGTAAATAAGATATTTAACAGCTCTGAAGCAACTGTTTTTCGTTCAGGAGACAATGTGATAATAAGAATGCATGGCTTTGACTTTGAGGTAGGGAAGTCGGAAATAAAGCCTGAAAATTTTGACTTATTAACTAAAGTTCAAAAGGCCATTAAAACATTTCCTAACAGCACGCTTATTGTTGAAGGATATACGGATGCATTTGGAAGCG
>JAQIBQ010000524.1 GCA_027859005.1 Prolixibacteraceae bacterium
AAATATTATAGACCTATTTCCTTCTGTTTGTTTATTAAGCAGAGTACTTTGAAGACAATTTTTTATACAGATTTAAACATAACTAAAAGTCTGAAACCCAAAGTCCCAAAGGATGTAAAACTGCAGCAGGATGCATTGCGAAAAAGTCAACTCAAAAGCAAGTTATTGGAAGAAATACTCAAACATTCAAAAGGTTATACCAGAATTGACTTGCAAAAAAAATTTGGTACCAAGCGATAATGAATATAAGTAAAAGAGAAAGCCGCAGTATAACTACTCTTTGTTCGTTGACTGGCTATAGCAGACAAGCTTGTTATCAACATAAAAAGCATTTAGAGAAAGAAACGTTGGAGCATGATTTGTTGATTAACGAAGTGATAAAAGTTCGAAAAACTCAAAAGCGTTTAGGAGGCAGAAAACTGTTGCTTTTATTTGACCCATTAATTCAGGAACATTAAATTTCAATAGGGCGTGATGCATTCTTTGGTTTACTTTCTGAACGTTGCTTGTTGGTTCGAAAAAGAAAGCGGAATAAACCGATTACAACCTTTTCAGACCACTGGATGAGAAAACACCCGAATCTGATTGAAGGGTTTTATCCAACAGCACCAAATCAATTATGGGTAGGCAATATTACTTACATTGTAGTTGGTGAAAGTTTTGCCTATTTAAGCCTTATAACCGATGCTTATAGCCACAAGATAGTTGGATTTTATTTATCTGTTTATCGGCAAAAGGCTGCATAAGAGCCTTAAATACTGATCCAGGGAAAATGCAATTGCAGAGAGGGTCAATGGAATATCAAAGGACGAGTTACAGGAAAAAGCATATTCAACTTATGGACAGGCTATAAAAGCAATTTCAGTGGCAATTCGTTTTTACCATTATCAACAACCTCATGGAAGTATTGATTATTTAATGCCAATAGATGCTCATTTTAGGTTTGGAGAATTAAAAAGGAGATGGAAAAACTATTATTCGAGGAAGGGACAAAAAGCCTTAGAGGAAATTTTTAACGAACTTAATCCCCTCGTTGTTCCGTTCCACAAAGAGGGGATTAAGAACTGTAAACTGTATTTAGTGCTTGCCCGAAAAGCCCAATTTATGCGTTACGCCCATTCTGAAAACAGTCACTTACGAAAGTAAACTCCTTGAATTTCAGAAAGGCCAAGCCTTGAAATTGAACTTTTCGATTCAAGCTCTTGAAAAAAAGTAGTTTTCTTGCTGACACAATTTAGGACGAGTCACTCTGCCACGCAACTTATAACTTCTCGATATCAACACATTAATCAATAATAGTGATCGATTTTGCTTACCCAAAATTAACATAATAGCAGATTGTTTTGAATATTCTTTGATGATGGTATATGGGTGACCAAAATTAGTTTTCTAAATATTCCCCTCTACAAAATTCCAAGGCAATTAAATATCCGATGGAGACTTTCCATAGTGTTTTTTAAACACGGTACTAAAATATCCACTATGAGAAAATCCACATATGTCACTAAGCTCTGCAACCGAATATTTTTTTGTTTGAATTAATTTTAAAGCATAATCCATTTTTACTGATTTTATAAATTCAATAGGCGATTGCCCAGTAAGAGATTTTACTTTTTTGTACAACAGAGAAGAGCTTACATTCATAGCAGAAGCAAATTCATCTTTATTGAATAAGGAATTATCCATGTTTTCGTGAACTACTTTAAGCATTCTTTTCAGAAATTTTTCATTGTGTTCGTTACTAAAAACAGGTTTTTGATTATTGCCATCAATTAACTTCAGAGCTTTATCTCTTACATTCTCTCTATTGTAAATAATAGCTTTTATTTTTTGTCGTAACAATGCTAAATCGAAAGGCTTGGTCAAATAATCATCAGCACCTAAACCAATACCATGCAATTGTTCTGCTTTTCCGGATAAAGCAGTTAATAATACTATTGGGATATGAGACGTTTCAAATGTTGATTTCATTAGTTCACAAAGTTCAAAACCATCTTTATTTGGCATCATCATATCAGAAACCACAAGATCAGGCTGCTTTTTTTTAATAATTTCCCAAGCAATTCCACCATTACTTGCCCTATCTATCTTAAATTCATCACCTAACGATGATTCCATAAAACTGAGTAAATCATCATTATCTTCAACGAGTAAAATGTGTAATTCTTTTACAGATCCTTCATTATCATTGAATTTTGCTTCAATGATTGGTATTTTCTTTTGCTTTAAATAATTTTCTGTATCGGTAGGAAATTCTGTATCAATTTCCATTTTTTCCACTTTTTTGAAAGGAATAACAATTTTAAATGAAGAACCAACGCCCTCTGTGCTGGAAAGCGCTATTGTTCCGTTATGAAGCGACACATAGTTCTTAACTAATAAAAGGCCAATACCAGAACCTACAATTTTAGAATTAGCAGCATTTTCACCTCTATAAAATTCCCTAAACAATTGTTTCTGTGCATGCTTACTAATACCTATCCCTTGATCTTTAACGATCAAAACCCACTCTTTTTCTTTGAAGCCTAATAAAACATGAACCTTGGTTTTAGGATGTGAATATTTTAAGGCATTGCTTATTAAATTATCAACAATCTTTTCTATAAATACTTCATCAATAGCTGAAAAAAACTCATCCCTTTCACTTTCAAAAACCAATTCAATCTTTTTATTTACAGCGAGTGATTCAAACATCTGAGTTCGAGTTCTGATTAATTTCACAACATCTTTCATTGTCATAAAAAGTTGTCCTTTCCCTGTATCGACTTTCTGAAAATCCATAAGTTGAGTTACAACTGAAGTCAAACGAAATGCCTGTTCATTGGCCAATTGAATATTATACCTATTTTTCTTAGAAAGGGTTACATCACAAGATAGTTCTTCAATTGGAGCCTTAATTAAAGTTAGAGATGTTCTTAAATCATGAGCAGTATTTGTAAAGAATCGGATCTTTTCTTCGGTATGCTTTTGTTTAAGTTGATTAATATAATACCAAAAAGCAAAATAAATTAAAGTAGAAATGATAATGAATATAATGACAAAAAACCAATAAGTTGCCCAAAAAGGAGGAGTTACTTGTATCTCAAAATTTCTTTCAGCCAAAATCTGAGACAACGAATTATCATAAAGTCTAATTTTAAGGTTATATTTCTTATTTGATAGATTTGAATAACTCAAAATTCGTTGGTCAGAAGGCTGTGTCCATTCTTCATCTAATCCTTCAATTTTCCAAGAAAATTTTGAACCAGAAGAGATACTAATTGGTAGAAGTTCTATTGTTATTGTATTTTGATTATAATTTAAAGTGATCTTGTCCATTTTATCCAATGACTTATCCAATTCTAATGATTGAATGTCTCTAATGGAACGACCTGAGATACTGATATCCTGAATAAATATTTCACTTTTTAATTTCTCCAGCGTTAATTCATTTGGATCAAAAAAAACTACACCATCATTTGTTCCCCATGCTAACTGACCATTTTTGAGTTTAAAATGCGAATTTCTATTAAATGATTTACTGGATAATGACTGTATTGATGAATAGACCAAAGCAGTTTTATTATAAGCATCAAAACGACACAATCCTCTTTCGGTTCCTAACCAAAGATAACCGTTGGAACTTGTAATGCTGTTAACAAAATTCGAAGGTAATCCATTGTTTATTGTAAATTTCTCATGTGTCCCTGAATTATAATTATATCGAATCAAACCATCACCACTGCTAGCTAGCCAAATAATACTATCTTGAATAAGTATGTCATGAATCAAAAATCCGTTTAGCAAAGGAGTTACTTCTCCCGTTTCATTGTCTGAAAGACATAACCCATAAGTACATCCAAATAGCATTTCCGTTTTTGAAATTTCGTTTAAGACATTAATTGGTTGATAAGAATATTTCTTAAACTTTCTTTCTTTTTTCAAGTAACATATCACCTCACTGTTAACTCCTCCTATCCATAGGTTTCCAATTTCATCTTTATATATATCAAATACATAGTCGTTCGAAAAAGGTGAATTTTCCTCTGAACTAGAATAATGAGCGACTTGTTTACTCGTTTTAATATCCAACACATAAACTCCAGAAGAATAAGATCCAGCCCAAATTCGTCCATAATCATCCTCACATAAAGTCAAAAAAACCTGAGCTTGTTCTTGTTTATTAGCATAGAAACTATTCCATGTATTAGATGTTGAATTCCAACAACTAATACCATTATTTGTGGCCATCCATAAATTTCCCAAATGATCTTCAATTACACAATTTACATCATTATTAACCAATGAATTTTTATTATTGGTATTATGAGTAAGCTGTATTACAAGTGGAGAAGATTGATCAAAATAAGAAACACCACCACTATAAGTACAAATCCACACTTTTTCATTTTGGTCACAAAAAATATCGTAAACGCCATTGCCTCTAAGAGAAGTGGGATTATCGATGTTTTCTTTGTACACATTTAGAATTGAATTTCCTTGTTTATTTATCTCCCATAATCCCTGACCATCAAAACCTACTAATAAGGACGAATCGCTAATTGCCTCAATTGCTAATATTGGTTGCTTAGGAAACGATTTCAATTTGATTTCATTCAGAATATCTTTTTTGAAATTATAAGTTAACAAGCCAGACGAAAGAGTACCAATCCATAATAAACTGTCTTCATTGTTATAATACAAATTAGAAACATCAATCAATTCCAGTAATGGATTCTCATGCAAGAGAATAGCCTCTTCAGTATAAATATCAAACAAATATAATCCGATGGAATTCTTTAAAACAAATTGGGTTTCATTAATCCAAACTATTGAATTAATTGTGTTACCTTCACTATAAACAAAAGATAAATGACCGTCTTCATACTTTAAAAGCCCGATAGATGAAGAAATCCATATTGTTCCATCTTCTTTACTTATCAAAATTGAATTGATACTGAAATAATTATTATTCAGTTCTTCACTTATATTTACTAACAACTCGAATCGGTCATATACACGGTTATAAATAAATATTTGACCATTGTTGGTATAAGCAATTAATTGAGAGAAAGCATATTTGAGTCGAACGCTAATAATATTTGCTGATTCATAAGGAAGTTGATATATTTTATGGGCATCTTCAGTCCATCTCAAAATACCGGTTTTAGAAGAAGCCCAAATAAATCCACTACTGTCTTTACATACTGAATTTGCTTCTCTAATAGAAATGCCTTCTTGATTATTTATATTATAAAACTTCACTTGAGAAGCTTCAAGCCTAAAACAAGAAACGAACACAAAAAATAAGATGATGAGTTTTATGAATTTACTATTCATAGGTTTAAATTTTTTCATTCGCTTATAAAAATAACAAAAAGATAAATTTTTAATCAAAATACAGCTATTTCTCTTCAGTTTTTTAGAAAGTACTTTTCAGCTTTTCAAACATATCATGAAATCGTGATATGTTATCGTCATCGTTTTTAAAATATTTTAATATCAAATTTTTAGTACATGACAAAAACATAATTCATTGATAACCAATAAAATAAAAATACAAATAGCTAAATAAAACCTTGATGTTAAGTGCATTACAAAACACTCTCACATCAATTTGTAATGCAAAAGAATATCAAGGTAGAAGACAAATATAGCGAATTAACAACTTTGTTTGAGGATAAAACGGGATAGAATAAAGCTCGTGTAGGGTTCTTTGTTTTATTTATTTATATGCTCAATGTGTAAGCTTCAAACTGTTTCGTTTGTGAAACTCGCTCAAAGTTTTGAAGGGAAAGCTGTCCAAGAATCCAATTTAAGGCGTATTCAACGTTTCTTAGCCGATTTTATAATCGAAAACCATATGATTGATAACATTGTATTTTCAATACTGCCACACAAGCCTCCTTATAAGCTTAGTCTTGACCGGACTAATTGGAAATTTGGAAAATAAGACATCAATATTTTAATGTTAAGTGTTTGTTACAAAGGAATTGCGCTTCCTGTTTCATGGGCACTTTTACCGAAAAGGGGCAATTCAAATAGGCAGGAAAGGAAAAAGCTTTTAAACCAATATATTGAATTCTTTGGTACTGCAAGCATTGACTCCTTTATGGCTAACCGAGAGTTTATTGGTGGTAATTGGTTTGAGGAACTTATTCAATGTCAAATCCCCTTCTACATTAGAATAAGGGGAATATGAAAGTGAATATATCTGGAAAGGGAGTAAATCATTTATCAAAAGCAAAAATAGAAATGATACATTGATTTATTGCTTCATTCAACAAACAAGACCAGGCGTTTCTAAATTATAAAGAGAGGTGGCAAATTGAAACCATGTTTAGAGCGATGAAAACAAGTGGTTTTAATTTGGAAGATACTCACCTGACCGATTTAGAACGGATTTCAAAACTAATTGCATTGATAGCTGTGGCTTTTGTTTGGGTATATCGAGCAGACACAAGTAAGCAACTGAATATCACTATAATAAATAAAAACATAAAAGAAGAGCATTCAGCTTCTTTAAATACGGATTAATTAGAATTGCTCATGCAATTTTAAACTCAGCTAATAATGAAGACTTTAGAAACGGTGTCAAAATTTTGTCATGTACTTAAAAATATTTTATAACATATAGGTATTAGGTGATAAAAAAAGTTAGAAAAATAACTTGACGGCAAATTTAACATACCTGAGCACCAAACAAAAAACCCCAAATCGGAAACGGAATCGCTCCAATCTGAGGTATTGCTAACTAACTAACTAACTATAATAATCTAAAAAACGACTGGTGTAAAGATTTCAAATTTTACACCTCTATCTCTCATTACTATTGTATCGGTAATTGTATGAATTGAGTTTCCAAAGTCAATATCATATTTTAAATGCATAACGTCGCGAGGTTCTTCTCCCCACGAGTCACCGTCATTAACGAATTGCCCTTTACCTAAAACAGAATAAGTTGCATCATCAGGGTTTGTTACTGAACATTTTCCTTCATCATCAAATCTAATAATAAGTTCAAAAGGCATGTCTGTTTCATTTCCTTTATTTCTGGTAATGAGCGAGATAGACACTTCGTCCATCGACACCGTATTAACACTAACAACCTTATCGCGTTCAACATATTGGTTATGGTATACCATTGTTGTATCAAGTGAATTGTCTCCATTAGTTCCTTTACCTACATCGATTCCACGGCGTAAATAAGAACCATGCCATGGATTTACGTATTTTACAGTATAAAGTATATAATCTTTAGGTTCAATAGACCAATCAGAAGGTACCAATCGGTTTGGATTTGCAACAACACTATTCCCACTTAAAACTGAATCAATACCTGTTACCGATTTAATACGCAAAGGGATAACAAATGAATTTGTTGTAGATTGCGAATCAGCGAAAAAAGCATCTGTTAACTGAACTTCTATACCACCAG
>JAQIBQ010000034.1 GCA_027859005.1 Prolixibacteraceae bacterium
AGTTAATAAGCAGATTTAAATTGATTCAGGAAACGAACATCGTTCTCGAAGAACAAGCGCAAATCCTTCACGCCATATTTCAACATAGCAATACGTTCAACGCCCATTCCAAAGGCAAAGCGAGTATATAATACTTTGTGTACAATTGAAATTGATTTATCTTTGGATTAATTCTATGAGTAAAAATTCTATTATACCTGATTTCTTTTGCACTTTTTCAAAAGAATTTCCCATTATCCTTAGGGAAAAAAATATTGTTCTCGGTTTGTCTACCATTGATACCAATAAATTAATCTTTTTACGTGGAAACGAAGAAAACAACATCGTTCAGTTTCTTAGAAATTTTGAGCATCCAACCGGTCTTGCAATTAAAGATGATTTTCTTGCAGTTGCTTCACGTTCCGACCTACAGCTGTTTAGGACAAATCATAAATTAGCTAAATCATTTCCTGGGGATAAAAATAAATTTGATCAGATTTTTTTGCCAAAACTAACCTACCATTGTGGTAATGTTGATTTACATGATATCGCTTTTGTAAATGAAAAAATTATTGGAATTAGTACAGCATACTCCTGTCTTCTTGAATTTTCTGATTCATATAGTTTCAACCCAATTTGGAAACCCGATTTTATAACAGATTTAAAAAATGAAGACAGATGTCATTTAAATGGCTTAGCGATAAAAAATGGTGAAATTGTAGCATTAACTGCTCTTGGAAAAACGAATTACAAAGAAGGTTGGAGAAAAAACAAGGTAAATGGAGGTGTTTTAATCGATTACAAAACAAAAGAAATACTTCTTGATCAACTTGGAGCTCCACATTCGCCAACTATTTCTGGCAATGAAATCTTTATTGCATTATCTGCAACAGGAGAGATATTAAAGTATAATATGGATACAAAAGAACATTGTATTATTGCCAACTTAGCAGGATATGTTCGAGGAATTAAAATTATTGATGATTATATTTTTGTTGGATTATCTAAATTGAGAAATAAGTCGCTCGACGTTATCGATTTTCCAGTTGCGAAAAAACAACTTTCTTGTGGTATCTATATTCTTTCAAAAAAAACAGGCAATACAATTGCTCATTTACACTTTGAGAAAGATGTTAACGAGATATACTCTATTCAACTATTTAAAAATAGTAAGAATACCATTTTATTTAGTAATACGAATGAACCTTGGAAATATAGTACTGATACTCCTAATTTTTCTCATTGGAAAAATTCACTACCTTAGTTGTTGAAAACCAAAAAACTATATGAAAAATCAATTTACCAACCTATTAGAGCAATTTCTGAAACTCAAAGAGCACACAGAAAACAACATTCACAATGGAAGCTTCAGTTTCATTCATGAATCTGAAAGAATAAGTATTGTGAAAAGACTACAGCAACTCAAAGAACAAATTAACGTACTTAAAAATAAATTTAAAATTACACTTGCTGCGGGTTTGCTTTCTTTAAGCTTAATTACTTTTTCGGCAAATCAACTAAATGCACAATCGAATCCTGTTAAGGCAGCATCTTTATCTACCTTAACACAGCATAGTGACAATATTCCAAACGGTAGTTTAGCAACTTCAGGAGTATTACTCTATTCACAATTTGATAATCCAGCTGGTAACGGCGCACCTGCTCAAAATTTTGAAACCGCATTTGATGTGTATGATTGCGATGCTGCTGATGATATTGTGGTACCCGCAGGAAAAATTTGGAGCATAGACGAAGTTGAAATCGCTTTCTCGGGAACTTTACCAACTCCGAATACAAATGTAACTGTTCGTTTTCATGAAGATAATTCAGGTGTACCAGGAACTGTAATTGAAGAATTTGTTGGGTTTAATATAAATTCAACCAATTTTTTTAGTAATGGAACTATACCTTTACCAACTCCAGTAGTTCTAACAGAAGGTACGAAATGGGTATCTTTTCATGTAAATATGGACAATGGAACCTACGGACAATTATTCTGGTCAAACAGTACCGTTCAAAAAAATAATCTTAGTTGCTGGATAAACCCAGGCAATGGGTTCGGGACCGGTGCAACCACATGGACACCTGTTCCAACTGCTAATGTAGGGGGTGGTTATCCTGATCTGCTTTTTGCGGTGTATGGCGTGGAAGCTAATACAGTTCCATTTTCACTTTTTGGAACCTTATTTGCTTTTCTAGGAATCGCAGTATTATCCTTCCTCGGAATAAGAAAAAAAAGAAAAAAGACTCAACTAGTATAAGTTGATCATACAAAATAAAAAAACAGGGATAGTAACTATCCCTGTTTTTTTTAAACATCATTCTTGATCTTAATTCATTTTTGAATTGTCGAATAAAAGTTAATAAGCAGATTTAAATTGATTCAGGAAACGAACATCGTTCTCGAAGAACAAGCGCAAATCCTTCACGCCATATTTCAACATAGCAATACGTTCAACGCCCATTCCAAAGGCA
>JAQIBQ010000120.1 GCA_027859005.1 Prolixibacteraceae bacterium
TTTTGATTTTATCAATTGACGTTTTTACAATTTTCATAAACCATAAATAGTATTAGTTTTTAAATCCTTTTTAAGATAAATCATATCCACAAGTTGTATGTCACCATCGAACATAGGGTGGTCGTAATTGTCGGTAAAAAAGTTCTTAACTCTATGAGACTTTTCAAATCCACAACGTTCATAAAACGACAAAATTGTCGGCGTTTCGCCTGTCCCGACAAGCAGTGTTTTGTAGTGGCTTTTGTAGAAATCAGAAATATAATTTATCAATTCTCTACCGTAGCCTTTTTTTTGATATTTCTCATATGTCGCTATGTTTTTCAACTCGCAAGTTTCGCTATTTATAGGCACTACAACGCAAACACTTTTCAAATCACCGTCATACAAAGCAAACAAATCTCCACTCGGCAAATATTTGTCAATCATATTTTCCCGCTCGTCTGCCAACAACAATAAGTCAAGGAACTGTTTCTTATTTTCGATAATTCTTTCTATTCTCATCATAATTCTGCTCCCTTATAACGATTCTTTACTTTCTTTTTATTTTAAGGTTGCAGATCGGTTTGCCTGCATGACGCACAACGATTTTATATGTCTATTACACATAAGCATATCCTCAGTTTTTATAAGCATTGCATATAAATCTGAAAAACTAGAGCTATTGTGCAATGAAAAACTTTGAATTTAACAATAAGTAATTAGATTTCTAAAAGTTTTTTAGAAAAAGAATGAAAGTTTTAGTGAATGGTATTAATATGGCTTTGAGAGGATCGTATATGCAAACAAAGCGCCTCGATTATAGTTCTATGTTTTTTGATTTGCCTTGAATACAGCTTAACTACGTCGAGTGTGTACATGTATTCAAGTTACATGCAAAGTGAACAATTATTTTGCTTTATTGTGAAACTAAAAGCAATGGGATTTGCTTTTGAGTAGATTGTATTCACAAGTTTACCACTGTTTACCTTTGTATTCCACTAATATGCTGAATAGGTATACATTTTAATGATATAAAAAGGGAGGTAGTTGTTTTTTTGATTTCAAGTAGCCAAGAAATTTTTTAAACGCAATTATCAAACAAAAAAATTCAAACTCGAATATTAATGCCCGCACTTTGTGTTAGATAGAATAAGGTACGAATGCACAGTGCTATTCGCATCAATTTGCATTCTAGGAGAACTTAATCCGTCCAAACTAATTCCATAAATAAAACTTAAAAAGTTTCTGAACATGGAAAATAGGTTTAAAATAACTTACATTTGAAAAGGGTTAGACATGTTTAAAAGTTGCGTTTATGAATAAGTCTGGGGAGATGTATACAAAACAAATAATAATTCAATTTTTATTGTTCTTCTTTCTTGTATTTTTACTTCCAACAAAATCAATTGCAAACGAAAGACTATTTTTTGAGCACATTACTACTGAAGATGGTTTGTCAAATGGCTCTGTTTTTAAAACGTTTCGCGATAGTAAGGGTTTCATTTGGGTATGCACAGAAGATGGGCTAAACAAATACAATGGCTATTCCTTTAAAAAATACAATTCAATAATCGACAATAAAGTATCTACGAATAGTATCCAAATTATGGATATTATCGAAGATCAATACTTCAATTTATGGCTAGGTACTTCAGAAGGCCTATTTATTTATAATCGTAAAAAAGACAATTTCACACAAATAGAATCGAATAGTAGCAATGGCGACAATTATGGAATTTTAAATGGACTTATTAATTGTTTATTATTTGACAATGACAACCGATTATGGGTAGGAACCTATATGGGACTATGCCGCATTGATAAGCTAGAACAAAACACCAACTTTCAATCAATCAGCAATTTTCACTTTTATTACAAACTCGATTCAAACCCCAAAGGCATAAGTGACAACCGAATTTTTTCAATTCGACAAGGGAAAGACAATGAGATTTGGCTTACATCAGCCTCAAATAATATAGATCATTTCATTCCTCAAAATGACAACTTTGAGCACATTGAAATACAATTTAATAAGCGTATATACCCAAGTCTGTTAATAAAGAAAATTTCTTTAGACAACGCTGGAGGAGCTTGGATATACACAACTGGAAGTGGGCTAATTTACTGGACAATAAAAACCAATGAATTTGAACAAATCACCATCAAAGACAAAAAAGGAGACCCCTTAAATACTTCAATTGTTCAATCTATAATGATAGATAAAAATGAAGATATTTGGATTGGAACTGATGGAAATGGAATTATTAAAATAAATAAGAATAAAGAACTAATTGGTCATTATAAAAAAGATGAAAACTATTTTTCAAATTTAAGCAGTAATGCAATTTATTCAATTTACGAGGATCAGTTAGGTACCTTATGGGTTGGAACTTACCTGACA
>JAQIBQ010000150.1 GCA_027859005.1 Prolixibacteraceae bacterium
CTTTGGAACCGCAGTAAATGATCATTTTGGGAATGTTGAAGAAACTGGAATTCTAGTTACCATTGATGATATTTACGAAGCAAAGAAGGATCGACATGTTGAAACCTACATTAATTCCAAAGGTGGATCCTTGGTACAAAACCATTAAAAAATATTTTCTTACGATAAAAAAATGGGCACCTATTCATATAGATGCCCATTTTAATTTACAAAAGCAGCAGACTAGTAAGCTCTACCTTCTGTTCCTTCGTAATAAAGAATAAAAGATGTATTTACGACTTTATTACCTCCAGGTGTTGGATAGTCACCTGTAAAATACCAGTCGCCTGTGTGGTCTGGAGACGCCTTGTGAAGGTTCTCTATTGTTTGGTACACCAACTCAACTTCGGCTTCACAGTCTTCAGGTTTTAACAATTCTGAAATTTTGGTCGAAATTTGTTCAGGAGTGAACGGACGATATATCTCTCTCACATAATTAACAATTTCTTCTTTGGGAAGATTGCGTTGCTCATTACATTTTCTGTAAACGTTTTCGATTACCTTTTCTTGACCTGTATCTATTAACAACTCAATTGCTGCATTAAAAGCCGCAAACTTATCAAGCTGAGCCATATCAATTCCATAACAATCGGGATATCTGATTTGAGGAGCCGAAGAGACAATAATTATTTT
The DNA here is from genome assembly GCA_027859005.1 of Prolixibacteraceae bacterium. Lineage (GTDB taxonomy): Bacteria > Bacteroidota > Bacteroidia > Bacteroidales > Prolixibacteraceae > Roseimarinus. Next base: position 673 of record JAQIBQ010000150.1, read on the forward strand.
TTTGGGGTTTAGTCTGTCCAATATTCTAAGAATACTTTCTTTAAGTGTTGTTCCCCTAACAATTGAATCGTCGATAATCACCAATGTATCTTTGTCGTTTTTAACAACGCCATAAGTTACATCGTATACATGCGCAACCAGATCGTTTCTACCACTATCATCAGCAATAAAAGTACGCAACTTAACATCTTTAATGGCAATTTTTTCCATGCGAGGCTCCACAGCAATTATTTCAGCTATTTTCTCTTCAGTTAGGTTTCCATTAAGGTCTTTAATTTTTTTCTTTTTCCAATCGAGTAAATGCTCACGCACACCTTCCATCATTCCATAAAACGAAGTTTCTGCCGTATTCGGAATAAATGAAAAAACAGTATCAGCAAAGTTATAATCAACTTTTTCGAGAATTATTGGAGCTAAAAATCGTCCCAAATTTTTACGTTCTTTATAAATATCTTTATCGCTACCGCGTGAAAAGTAGATTCGCTCAAAAGAACATGCTTTGCGCTCGTGAGGAACACGAATTATTTTATTTTCTATTGTTCCATTTTTCTTAACAATTACAGCTTCACCAGGATTAACTTCCTTAACATCCTCAATTTTGATATTCATTACTGTCTGAATAACAGGACGCTCAGAAGCGACAACAACCACCTCATCGTCTTGATAATAGAAAGCTGGTCGAATCCCCCAAGGATCACGTGTTACAAAAACATCGCCATGTCCAATCATTCCTGCCATTGCATAACCACCATCCCAATCACGTGAAGCATTCTCCAACACTTTTTGGATATCGAGGTTATCTTCAATTTTTGGTGAAATATCTTTATTCGAAATTCCTTCGTTTTTATACTGTCGGAATTTTAGTTCATTTTCCATATCAAGAAAATGCCCAACTTTTTCCAAAGCAGTTACAGTATCGGTATAAGCACTAGGGTGCTGCCCTAATTCAACTAATCGTTCAAAAAGCTCATCGGTATTCGTTAGATTAAAGTTTCCGGCTAACACTAGATTTCGTGAACGCCAATTATTTTGCCGCATAACTGGATGGACAAACTCAATAGAATTACGACCAAAAGTACCGTATCGTAAGTGGCCTAAATAAGCCTCTGCAGCAAAAGGCAAATGTTCTTTAGCCCAAGTTGGATCGAAAAACTTTTCACCTTTTTTATTTTCTGCTTTTCGATAAGTTTTATAAACGTGGTCGAAAATATCTTGTATTGGATTTGATTTAATTGAACGCATTCGATCGAGATATTCCTCACCTGGCCGATTATCAATTTTAAGTGAAACTAATCCTGCTCCATCTTGTCCCCTATTGTGTTGCTTTTCCATTAACAGGTAAAGCTTATTTAAGCCATATAACCAAGTACCATATTTCTCTTTGTAAAATTCAAGAGGTTTAAGCAACCTGATCATTGCTATTCCACATTCATGTTTAATTTGCTCACTCATAATCTGCCTCAACTCTATTGTTCTTCCTTTTGTTCTAATTCAGGAAAGTTTATAACATCTTCAACTATAAATGGATTCGGAAAATCCTTTTCAATACTGTACTTTAAATGAATTGTTTCTGTTCTGTTCCGAAAATCACCAACACGAACCTTAAAGTCAGGTGTTTGAAACAATACATATACTTGGTAATTGGGATATTTCTTTAGGAAATTTGACTTAATCTGATAGGCTTCATCTTTTGACCCCTGAAACAATTGAAGCCGAAATCCATCAATTCCGCCTTTTCGGATACTTTCTTCTTTTTTAATTTTCAATAGGGTATCAATTCTTGAATCTGAATAAATTGTTAAATGATCCCAAGGACCTTTAACTGTATCGCTTATTTCAGCTAACGAATCGGAAATAATTGGATTTTGAATTGTATGAGATGATATTTCAGGCGTATTTGCTTGAGAATACTGTGCACGTGCATTATGCACGACCACGAATAAAAGAATAGAAACAACAATTAAGATCTTCATTATCAAAATATAACATCAAGTTCCAACTGCACCTTGCCGATACAAAGATAAGTGAATTTATATAGAAACTAGAACGCTAAATTTTAAGTATTATTAGGAACTACTAACAGGAAAAAAAACTCTTGTCATATCAATTGAAAAAGAACAAGGTACAAGAATGAAAGCCCATTCTCATTATTCAGAAGATTCAAAGATCAGTCTAATTTATCAACTCACCGTATAAATCGAACATGTCGGATGAAGTAATTCTCACCTGATAAAACTGACCAATTTTAAGATCATTTTCACTTTTCAATAAAACCTCTCCATCAACATCTGGTGAATCAAATTCAGTTCGGCCAATGTAATATTCACCCTCAACTCTATCGAGGAGTACTTTCTGAACAGTCCCTACTTTCTTTTCTGCAACAAGCTCGGAAATTAATTGCTGAACTTCCATTACTTTTTCGGCTCGAGCTTCTTTAACCTCCTGTGGAATATCGTCGGCATGCCTTCTAAACCCATGGGTATCGTCTTCGTGTGAATATGGAAATACGCCTAAACGATCGAATTTCACTTCTTTTATAAAATCAAGTAGCATTTCAAAATCCTCCTCTGTTTCACCTGGATGACCTACTAACATTGTTGTACGCAAGGCTAATTCTGGAAGTTCTTTTCGAATTCGAGCAACCAAATCTCGGGTTTGATTCTCACTTATATTTCTCCTCATTTTCTTTAACACATTCGAAGAAATATGCTGCAAAGGCATATCGAGGTAATTACAAACCTTTGGATTATTCTTGATAACATCGAGCAACTCAAGCGGGAAATTAGTAGGATATGCATAATGTAAGCGTATCCATTCTATTCCATTCACTTTTGATAGACGTTCAATTAACTCTGGTAGCTTGCGCTCCTGATACAAATCAATACCATAATAAGTAAGCTCCTGTGCAATAAGTAACAATTCTTTTACTCCTTTACGAGCTAGTAACTCGGCTTCAACAAGCAAATCCTCCATTGGAACCGATTTGTGTTTCCCTGTAAATTGAGGAATGGCGCAAAAAGCACAAGTCCGGTCACAACCTTCAGATATCTTTAAATATGCATAATGAGATGGAGTTGTTAGATGTCGATCAAAAAGTAAATCTTTTCGTTTTTGAATACCTAATTCTTTAATAATTTCGTCAAAGTCGAACTTTCCAAAAAATCGATCTACTTCGGGTATTTCTTTTTCAAGATCTTCGCGGTAACGAGCAGACAAACAGCCCATCACGTAAAGTTTTTTAATATCGCCATTCTCTTTTGCATTCACATAATCCATTATCATGCTTATCGATTCTTCTTTAGCATCGAGTATAAAACCACAGGTATTCACAATAATAATATCCGCAAAATCATTATCGTCGTGCAATACTTCAAAACCATTCGCGGCAAATTGTGTCATTAAGTGTTCTGAATCGACTAAATTCTTAGAACAACCTAAAGTGATTATGTTAACTGTTTTAAATGACATAGGAATTTGTTTCAAGTTTCCTTGACCCAACAGAGTTAAGCCAGGCAGGAATTATTAATTATCAACAAGACACCAGAAGAAGAAAATTGTTGAAGAAAAGTTTTTTTTTATTTGTTGAAAAATGAATCGACAAACTCTTTACGTCGGAATATTTGAAGATCTTCAATTTTCTCACCAATACCAATGTATTTCACCGGAATTTTAAATTGATCAGAAATCCCAATCACAACTCCCCCTTTTGCTGTTCCATCTAATTTGGTTAAAGCAAGTGCAGTTACTTCTGTTGCAAGTGTAAATTGTTTGGCTTGTTCGAATGCATTTTGTCCGGTTGAGCCATCCAAAACCAACAAAACTTCATTGGGCACATTCGGTATAACTTTTTGCATTACGCGCTTTATTTTAGTAAGCTCGTTCATTAGGTTGATCTTATTATGCAAACGCCCGGCTGTATCGATAATAACCACATCGGCTCCTGAAGCTTTAGCCGAAGCAACTGTATCGAAAGCTACAGAAGCAGGATCGGAACCCATACTTTGTTTCACAATAGGCACATCAACACGTTGTGCCCAAACCTCTAACTGCTCGATTGCTGCAGCCCTAAATGTATCAGCTGCTCCAATTACAACCTTTTTCCCTGCCTTTTTAAACTGATGAGCCAACTTTCCAATAGTAGTAGTTTTACCTACCCCATTCACACCTACTACCATTATTACATACGGATCATCGGACACAGGCAAATCAAAGTTTGCAACATCATTTGAATTATTTTCTTCAAGCAACAAAGCAATCTCCCCCTTCAGTATCGACTCCAATTCACTCACCCCAAGATACTTATCATTCGCAACGCGGGTTTGAATACGTTCAATAATTTTAAGCGTTGTATCAACACCAACATCAGAAGTAATAAGTACCTCTTCCAAATTATCCAACACATCGTCGTCGACCTTTGATTTACCAACAACAGCACGCGATAACTTCCCAAAAAAACTCTCTTTAGTTTTAGTTAGTCCTTGATCGAGACTCTCTTTTTTCTTTGATGTAAAACTTCCGAAAATACCCATTGTAATAAATTTTGTGCAATATAACAGAAAGTTAGATAAGTATAGCGCTAAATTACGTTTCAACTAACTGCTCAGAAAATAATGATTAAAAAAAAAAGAGCTTTCACCAAATGGCAAAAGCTCTTAAATATCTTTCGTATTCAAAATTATTTTTTGAAGTGACTTTGAACTTCTTCGTTAGGTACGATACTTTCCTCGAAAATATATGCTCCAGTTTTTTCAGATTTTACCATCTTAATAACTTTTGCGTGACCTTTACCAGCTCCTTTTTGTAGAGATGCAACTGCTTTCTTAGCCATATCCTAATTATTTAATTTCTTTATGAACAGTGACTTTTTTCAAAATCGGATTGTACTTTTTTAATTCCATACGATCCGGAGTGTTTTTACGGTTCTTTGTGGTAATATAACGTGATGTACCAGGCATACCGCTATCTTTGTGCTCTGTGCACTCTAAGATTACCTGAATCCTATTACCTTTTCCTTTTTTTGCCATCGCTTAAATTCCTTTTTTAGATGTTAGCAACTAAACCTTTTTGCTGAGCTTCCTTGAGTGCAGTTACAATACCTTTTTTATTGATGGTGCGAATTCCGGCAGCCGATACGATTATTGTTACCCAACGATCTTCACCGGGAACAAAAAACTTTTTCTTAAATAAATTGGGATAGAATTTACGTTTAGTTCTACGTTTTGAGTGAGAAACATTATTTCCCACTATTACTTTCTTCCCAGTTATTTGACAAATTTGTGACATGTCTTTAATTTTTTCTCAGAACACTTTTTTCAAACAGTTCGCAAAATAAACACTTTTCTACTGAAGAAGCAAATAAAACCTTCACTATTTTCAGATGATTCTCGCTTAAGTTATCAACATAACAACTAGAGAAATTAACAGTTTGTGTTTTTCTCTAATTTGATTGTTATTATATCATAATACCTAATTTATAATATTTTCAAAATATTTTGGTAACCAATTTCTGATAAATTGCATTATTTTAGTCACATGCAACAAGTACCAATTAAATACTACCCTACTACAATAGAGGCCATTCACCTTTTGGTTTTATATATATTCCTGCAATCGCTATTTGATTTCCCTTTGGCAATGTATGACTATCAACACGATACCAACTGGCTTTCGAATACCTGGATCAGTTTTGCATCTAGCTTTAGTATCACTGCATTTATATTTATTTATGGATTTAAGAAAGCCAAAAATTCGTTCAAAAATGTTTTTGCTCTAAAATTTTTTAACCCACTTCTACTAATTCCTATACTAATATTACTTCCTGCCTTACAATACTTAGTTGGCATTTTAAATGAAAAAGTAGACAACGTACTGCCTCCTCCACCATGGTTCTGGGAATTATTTGAACGAATTTTTGAGAATAGATTTGGCTTCTGGGGAGCTGCCCTTAAAGTAGTTATTATTGCTCCAATAATCGAAGAGGTTCTTTTTAGAGGAATCATAATGCACGGTTTGATGCGCAATTACCGTAACTGGCATGCTGTATTATTATCAGGTATTTTATTTTCAGTGTTTCATTTGAACCCTTGGCAAATGACCTACACCTTCTTTCTAGGCTTATTACTTGGCTGGATTATGGTTCGAACACGCTCACTTCCTTTCACCATTCTAATACACGCGATCAACAACTTAATTGTTTTACTCTCAATAAGCTTTCATTCTACCATTTTCAATCATGCTGTTTTTGAATTATCACAAAAAGAGAACAGTTACATTTCTGCACTTGCAATAACCATAAGCATACTATTGCTTTATGCTTTTACGATAAAAAAGGATCCATCAAAACAAAGAAGAATTAAAAGGAAGACAGTTCTTTAATCGCCTTTGCCAATAAGTAAATAATGCTATTTTTGTTTTCGACCAAAACAATTGCGATGACTACATTCTTTTTAATCTTATTCTACTTTATTACCCCTTTTGCCATATTATATTTCAGTAAAATATCTAAAACAATCAAGAAAATTGGAGCAGTTGTATTATCGTATGTAATGGGAATTATAATTGCGAATATTGGCATTTTCCCAAAAAGCTCAAAAATATTTACTGAGTTGCTGGTTGGTAAAACATTCTTACCCAAAGAAGAAGCATTGAATTACCTCGACCAAGGACTGATAACATCAAATGATGTATTTTTGAATCAGATCCATTCAACACAAGATTTAATTATGTCGATCGTAATCCCCCTTTCAATACCCTTATTATTATTTTCGCTTGACCTCAAAAACTCATTGAAGACATTAAAAACAGGACTTTTATCAATGATTATAGCCATAACATCTTTGGTCATTTGTATTTTTATAGGTCATTTTCTTTTTAGCAATTCAATTGAAGAATCGTGGAAAATTTCTGGAATGATGGTTGGCTTATATACGGGAGGCACACCAAACCTTGCTGCTCTAGCAACAGCCTTAGATGTAAAACCAAACTTATTTATATTAACTCACACCTATGACTTAATTTCAGGTGTAATTTTACTCTTCTTTTTCATAACCATTGCGCAAAAATTATTGAATTACATATTGCCTAATTTCAAATTGGCAACGAAATCGAAGAAACCAAAAGAAATCACCAACAGCGACTTTGAAACAAATAATTTATTGGAATCATTCAATCGTAAAACCATAATGCCACTACTCGGAGCCTTTGGTTTAGCCGTATTGATATTCGCCATTGGAGGTGGTTTAAGTCTTCTAGTTCCCAAAGATTTTCAAATGGTAACCGTAATACTTACCATAACCACACTTGGACTAGCAATTAGCTTATTCCCAAAAATCAATAAAATTGAAAAGACTTTCGATTTGGGAATGTATCTAATTTTAGTGTTTAGTGTTGTTGTTGCATCAATGGCCGATTTAAGTACAATTTTTCAAATTGAATTCCTTAACCTTTTCCTTTATGTAGTACTGGCTGTTTTTGGATCAGTTGTAATACACATTATCCTTTCTGCCATCTTCAAAATTGATACAGATTCAACCATAATTACAATTACGGCATTATCAATGTCGCCTCCTTTTGTACCCGTAATTGCAGGTGCATTAAAAAATAAGAATGTAATTATAATGGGCATAACTATTGGTGTAATTGGCTATGCCATAGGAAACTATCTTGGGGTATTTATTGCCTATATTTTAAAAGGATTATTAAATAAGTATTATTCAATGTCTTCATATTCAGCATCAATTATTGTAGGTTCAGCTTTTGGCTGATGCTTTTGGTATTTCCTAATTTTAAATGAAAATATAATTTCACCAATACCGTACAGCGCAATTATTACACCTACAACTATAAGCATTGTTTGTGCACTTTCAAAAGGTTTTGTTACCAGAACAATACCTGATACAAAAGCTATAAATGAAATTAGCAACATCAACCATGATGTGCCTAAGAAACTTCGCCCTCTAATTTGTGAACTTAATTGCGTAAAACCAGCAATTATTAAAACAAAACCAATTAAGAAAACAAAAACATTGACTACAAGCGATGGAAAAACCAAGAGCACAACACCAAATATTAGGTTTGTCATGCCACGAGGTATTATCTGTAGAACAGAGCTTTGTTTCTTTTTTGAGAAGTTATTTAACAATATTGCTACGCTACCATCGATCAGCATCAAAGCTCCTAAAAATCGAATAACAGTAACAAGAGTTAAGTCTGGTACAGCAACAACTGCAAGGCCAAGTACTATTGATACAATGCCTCTAATAAGTAAACGATCTGGATTTCCTGTTTTAAATGACATTTTGTAATTTTTATATACAAGTCCAAAGATAACAGGAATCAAAAGAAAACTTTCAAAATAATTTCTGAAATAAACTTAATACTAGCTTAACAGCATATTTTTACTCAAAAAAACAGAATACACAACTAAATTCCAACGCCTTACAACTATCAAACCATATTGAACTAAAAGGTTAACTAAATGTTTTGTGATAATATAGTGCATATGAAACATGCTCTTGAGCAGTTTTTATATTTTTGCACTTCTAAAAACATACAATTTGAAATTTACATTTATTGATAAAAAAAGAGGATCAATTAAAGACGATATCCTCTCGGGATTAACAGTTGCATTAGCTCTTGTTCCCGAAGCTGTTGCATTCTCATTTGTAGCAGGAGTTTCACCAATTATTGGACTCTATGGAGCCTTTATGATGGGAATAGTTACCTCCTTAATTGGTGGTAGACCAGGAATGATTTCTGGGGCTACTGGGGCATTAGCCGTAGTAATGGTCCATTTAATCTCAGAAGGAAACGCAATGGGTGATCCATCGTTAAACCTGGGTTTACAATACCTTTTTGCAACACTTCTTTTAGCTGGAGGAATACAGATGGCAGCCGGTTTCTTAAAACTAGGAAAGTTCATTAGAATGGTGCCTCACTCAGTTATGATGGGATTTGTAAACGGTTTAGCAATGGTAATATTCTTATCACAACTAAACATGTTCAAAGCCGATGGCGAATGGCTTAGCGGTTCTTCCCTCTTCATTATGTTAGGCCTTGTTGCCTTAACAATGAGTATGATGATTTTCTTACCCAAAATTAGCAAGAAAATACCTGCTGCCTTGTTAGGCATCATAGTCGTTTCAGCTATTGTAATTTTTGGAGGAATTGAAACGGCAACTGTAAAATCATTTATTATTGAAGGTGGCGGTACTGGCATAAAAGCTGGTTTACCTACGTTTAACATACCAATGATACCATTCAATTTAGAAACATTAATCTTCATACTTCCTTATGCATTCATATTAGCGATGATTGGTTTGATTGAATCGTTAATGACACTTCAATTGATCGATGAATTAACCGACAGTCGTGGAAGTGGCAACCGTGAATGTGTTGCTCAGGGTGCAGCCAATATGGTAAATGGATTTTTTGGAGGAATGGGCGGATGCGCCATGATTGGACAAAGTATTATCAACATTAAATCGGGTGGTCGTGGTCGACTTTCAGGAATAGTTGCAGCACTAGCTTTATTGTTTTTCATCCTGTTCGGATCGGAATACATTGAAATGGTTCCAATTGCAGCATTAGTAGGTGTAATGTTTATGGTGGTGATTGGCACTTTTGCATGGAGTACTTTTAAATTAATAGGTAAAGTTCCATGGCCCGATTTGTTTGTAATTCTTCTGGTAACAGCATTAACAGTATTCTTCGATTTGGCCATAGCCGTTATTGCTGGTGTTATTGTTGCTGCATTGGTATTTGCGTGGGAAAATGCCATGCGAATCAGAGCACGAAAAAGCGTCGACGAACATGGAGTAAAACACTACGAAATATACGGACCTTTATTCTTTGGATCAACCACTTTATTCAATTCTAAATTCGATATAAAAAATGATCCCGATGAAGTAATTATCGATTTCAAAGAATCGAAAATTATGGATCAATCGGCCATCGAAGCAGTCAATAAACTAACTGAAAATTATTTAAAAATTGGAAAAGCAATCCACCTTCGACATCTATCAAAGGACTGCATTGCAATGATCAACAGGGCACAAGACATCTGCGAAGTAAATGTATTAGAAGATCCAGATTACTTTGTTGCTATCGATAATTACAGAAAGAAATTAATAAAAAAAGGTACAATATAATTTAAGGGTATCGTATTACGTTAACTTAAAAGCAGGCTGGGGAGCCTGCTTTTTTTATGCCCCTTTGCCTATAAAGGGGGATCAGTTCAACTTTCGGGAGGATTAAATTTTCCTTGAATTAAATATATTTTTTTCTTCCTTTTTTTGTGTGAACCGGATTTAACAAAAATTGCAAAGTAAAAATCCTCGGGGCAAGCCTCGAGGTATTATAATCCTAAAAGAGAATAAAATGAAACGATACTTTGCTTCGCAGACTGTAAGCATAGCACCTATTCGCATCTAAAAATTAAAATCTAAATCAAAGTAATATTGAAAGTATTTAATCCAAACAAGATTGAACGCAAGAGAATACTTCAGGACTCTCTGTGAAATTGATATTTGGATACTGCACATAAAGTGATCCGAGAGTAGTTTAACTTTTCATGTTTTGGTTTGTTTAGTATGAACAATCTTCTAAAGAATACAGTATGAAACATTCAACCTAACGGCGAAACTTTATAAAGAAAACAGCAACAGCAGTTTCAGGAGCTGTTCTTGTTTCGAAAGCTGGTTTTTAAAATAAATAATTTTAAGACGATGATAATTGACGATGTAAGAAATATTGAACCCTTAGGTTTTCAGTGGAAAGCACGCGATCCATTTTTGTTTTGCGTACACCACGACGACAAATTTCCAAAAGGAAACACTAAAATGGGTCCAGATCCTTCGTTATTAAAGGGACGCCAAATTGGGCAAGACTTTACCCTAAAAGATGGATGGAGAATGTATCATGGCCAAACTGTCCCTGGATTTCCAAGTCATCCTCACCGAGGTTTCGAAACCATAACTGTTGTGAGAAAAGGTTTTGTTGATCACACCGATTCAATGAAAGCTGCTGGCCGATACGGAAATGGAGATGTGCAATGGATGACGGCAGGAAAAGGAATTCAGCATGCCGAAATGTTCCCTCTGCTAAGTCAAGATGAAGAAAATCCAATGGAGCTTTTTCAAATATGGTTGAATTTACCACGTAAAAGCAAGATGGTAGAACCTTATTTTAGCATGTTTTGGGCCGATACCATACCCAACTACAGTCATATTGACACAAATGGAAAACAAACTCAGGTTGAGATCATAGTAGGTTCAATAGAGAATTATAATGCACCAACTCCTCCACCCGACTCGTGGGCTAACTCAAAAGAAAACGAAGTTGCCATTTGGAACATTCAAATGGAAGAAGGAGCAATTTGGAAACTACCAAAAACAGCTTCAGGAATAAACCGAACTCTTTATTTTTACGAAGGCAACAAATTGTTGGTTGGAAATACAAGCATTGGCAAATACAAAATGGCTGACCTCACCCCCGAAACTGAATTGCAAATAATAGCTACCGAAGGAAATTGCAAACTACTTATTCTTCAAGGTAAACCAATTGGAGAACCAGTTGTACAGTATGGCCCATTTGTTATGAATACGCGTGAAGAAATACAACAAACCTACGATGAATACCAACGCACACAGTTTGGCGGTTGGCCTTGGCCCGTTTCCGATCCTGTTCATGATCAAAAAGGACGCTTTGCACAACATGCCGATGGACGGATTGAGGAAAGACAATAAACTGAAAGACTGAGTTACTGAAAAACTGAAGGATTGAAGAGCAGAATTTGGACTGTACTCTAAATCTGGGATCACTTTATAATTCGGGTGGATAAACTTCTATAAATGTTATGATATACCTTAACAATACTTATAGTCTTGTTCGGATTAGAATTATTTTATAGCTTTTTTCTTAAGCCGAAATGGCTCTCACTTTTTTGATTCACGGTATTTTTATTTACGGTGTTCACGAT
>JAQIBQ010000162.1 GCA_027859005.1 Prolixibacteraceae bacterium
ATGAATTATGTAAGTTTAAACTTAATAAATTAAAGAAATATGTCAGTTAAACATCAGCTTGATGAAATTGATCTTAAAATATTAGATATCATCACTAAGAATGCAAGAATGCCTTTTAAAGATGTAGCTAGTGAGTGTGGTATTTCACGTGCAGCTGTACATCAAAGGGTAAATCGAATGGTTGAAATGGAAGTTATAACTGGTTCAGGTTATCATATTGACCCTCGCAAGGTTGATTACCATACCTGTACTTATATAGGCATTTTCTTGGATAAGAATGGGATGTACGAGGATGTAGCTGCAAGTTTGCAAACGATTTCAGAGGTAGTTGAATGTCATTACACTACTGGTCAGTATGCAATTTTTGCTAAAGTTTATGCACGCAACAATGAGCACCTGAAAGAAATTCTGAATGAGAATATTCAAAAAATTGCAGGTATTTCAAGTACTGAAACATTTATCTCGCTAGAAGAAACCTTTAAGCGTGAGGTTCCTATATTTTAGTTGCGTTGTTTGACTACTTCGTACATTAATACTCCAGCTGCTACAGATACATTTAATGACTCAATCTTTCCAAGAATTGGGATTTTAATAAGTTCGTCTGCAAGACTTAAAATCTCATTTGAAATTCCACTTTCTTCTGAGCCCATAACTATTGCGCAGGGAGCCGAATAGTCTCCTTTTGAGTAATCAATTGCTGCTTTTTCGGTGGCAGCAAATACTTTTAATCCATTTTTCTGAAGAGAGCTTAACGTTTTATATGCATTTCGAACTTTGCAAATAGGTACGTAATGCAATGCACCGGCTGAAGTCTTCACTGCATCTGCACTTATTTGTGCTGATCCTTTCTCAGGAACAATAATGGCATGTACTCCAGCGCATTCAGCAGTTCGGACAATGGCTCCAAAGTTTCGTACGTCAGTTATTTGGTCAAGAAACAAAAGAAAAGGTGTTTCTCCGTTTTCATAAGTTTGCGTAATTATTTCATCAAAATCGTAGAAGGGAACAGGTGAAATGAAACCAATAACTCCTTGGTGATTTTTTCTTGTAATTCGATTTAGTTTTTGTTCTGGTACAGTTTGATAATTCAAATTGTTTTCAATCATTAATTCGGTTAATTCCTGAAAGAGTTCTCCTTGCAGTCCTTTTTTAATTAATAATTTATCGATGATTTTGCCTGATCGGATGGCTTCTATTATAGCTCTGATTCCGAAAATGAAGTCGTTATTGCTCATGCGGTAAAGTTACCATGTTTTTTTGTTTTCCCACTCTTCTTGTTGTTCAACTGAAATTTCCCATTCGTAAATGGTTTGTTCTAAATTTCGTTTTACTTTTTCGTACTCAGTAAAAAGGGAATCGTTCGCTCCAGTGGGGTTCGAAAGTTGCTGATCCATTTTACTAATTTTAGTTTCTAATTCTGAAATTCTAGCTTCCAGTTTTTCAACTTGTTTTTCAGCTTTTTTTATTTGTCGGTTTATCTCCTTTTTTTCCTCGTGAGATAATTCATTATTTGTTTTGCTTGCCGATTTTTGACTGCTTTTATTTGATGGTGTTTTTCGATCGAGTTCCTTGAGTGATTCGATTTTCAATTTTTCAAGGAATTCATATATGCCACCCAGGTGTTGCCGTATGTTTTTGTCTTTAAATTCGTAAACACAGTCTACTAATCCATTAAGGAATTCACGGTCGTGTGATACCAGTAGAATTGTACCCGTAAAATCTATTAGAGCTTGTTTCAGAATTTCCTTTGAACGCATGTCTAAATGGTTTGTAGGTTCATCCATCACTAAGAAATTAACAGGTTCCAACATTAAACGAACCATTGCTAAGCGGGTTCGTTCTCCACCAGAAAGAATTTTAACTTTCTTTTCAACGGTATCGCCCGAAAACATAAATGAACCAAGAATATCTCTAATTTTTGTCCTAATTTCTCCAACGGCAACTTTATCGACCGTTTCGAGAACGGTTAATTCACCATCCATCAAGTCGGCTTGGTTTTGGGCAAAATATCCAATTTTTACATTGTGGCCTAATGTCATTTTACCAGTATGTTCTAGCTCATTTAGAATGATACGGGCTAGTGTGGTTTTACCTTCACCGTTTTTGCCTGCAAATGCAATTTTTTCACCATGTTCAATGTACAGGTCAATGTTTTTCAATACTTCAAGTTCGCCGTAAGTTTTTCCAATTTCTTTTGCTTCTACTACAATTTTTCCTGAGCGAGGAGCTGGTGGAAACCTGAGGCTTAGTCTTGAATTATCTTCTTCGTCAATTTCAATGCGTTCAACTTTTTCAAGTTGCTTTATTCTTGATTGAACTTGTACTGCTTTTGTTGCTTGGTATCGGAATCGGTTTATAAAGTCTTCGGTATCCTGAATCATTTTCTGTTGATTCTTATAGGCTGCTAATTGCTGTTCTTTGCGTTCTAAACGTAATTCAACATACCGACTGTAATTGGCTTTGTAGTCGTATATTCTACCCAATGAAATTTCAACGGTTCGTGTTGTAATATTATCAAGAAAGGCGCGGTCGTGCGAAACCAAAACAATGGCACCGTTGTAGTTTTTCAGAAAATCCTCGAGCCATTGAATCGATTCAATATCGAGGTGGTTGGTTGGTTCATCAAGTAAAAATACATCGGGTTTTTGAAGTAGTAGTTTTGCCAATTCAATACGCATTCTCCAACCGCCACTAAATTCTTTTGTTGACCTTTCAAAGTCGGAACGTTTAAAACCCAGCCCAATTAATGTTTGTTCTATTTCGGCATGAAAACTATGGCCGCCTAACAAGTTAAAATGATCGGTTAAGTCAGTTATTGTTTGGATTAGATTGTGGTAGTCTTCGGTTTCATAATCGGTTCGAGATGCTAGTTCTACATTTAGTTTTTCAATTTTCTTTTCGATTTTAAGTAAGCGATCGAATGCGGAAAGAGCTTCATTAAAAACAGTTTTGGAATCGTTAGTTAGCATGGTTTGTGGCAAGTAGCCAATTACAGCATCTTTAGGAATAATTACTTTTCCTTCGGAAGGTGTTTCCTGCCCGGCAAACATTTTTAAGAGTGTGGATTTTCCCGCTCCGTTTTTTCCTACTAGACCAATTCTATCGCGAGGATTCACAATAAACGAAATGCCCTTGAATAGTTCAAAGCCTCCAAAATTTAGTTTTACCTGTTCAACCGATACCATTTATTTGAAAATTTAGTGTGCAAAGATAAAAGAAATGATGAAAGGGAAAGTACGATGGTTTTCTAATTTGTTTATTCGGTGAAACTAAAATTGTTATGTGCTTACCGATAAAAAAAGGTCGTTAATCTACGGTTCCTCGCCGTTCGTATTTTCCTGTCCGGTTTGGTGTAACTTCTTTGATTTGAAAGAGTCATATGAACTGTAAACGCTTAAATTGAAATGTTATGAAAACACAATTTTTATTACCCATAACCCTATCTGTTTTGCTATTTAGCTTTGGCTTTACAGAAATGAATTCTTCAGAAAAATTGAATAACGAATTGAGTCGTAGTTTTAATTCTTTCAATTTTAATTCTGAAATTGAATTGGAAGATGATTTGAATATAGAAAACTGGATGACCGATGATGCATGCTGGGAGATTGAAGCGGAAGTTTCAATATATTCATTTAGAAACGATGTTTTTGAAGAATGTTTAGTTATTGAAACCTGGATGACCGATGATGTTTTGTGGAACCTATAATTTTGTTTATAGGTGTTGTTGGGTAGTCGTTTAGAAAACTGAGATTAAAACAGGCTGATGGTTCAGCCTGTTTGTATACTTTGTTCGTAATTATTCAATCTCTTCTAATTCTTCATTTTCTGTTTCAGGTACGCTCTCTTTTGATTCGCTTGTTGAAATAAGGGTTTGACTATTTGCCTCCAAATCATATGGAAAAACCTCTGCAATTGTGCTTAATTGAATTGTTGTACAAACATAAGGGACCAACATATAGGCTAAACCTTCCTCAAGTCGTTTAAGAGCCTGGTTTATGTCGTCGGCCATTATAAGTAGGTAGTTGTTTACTTTTTTTTCTTTTCCACCTTCTTCGTCAATTGTAACTAGACTAATTTTTGCTTTGTACCACCATTCCCCGTCATCTTTCGAAATAATTTCGGAGATATTAGATTTCTTGATATTCAATACCTGGAACTCACCATTTGTAAGTTCCTGCATTTCTTCAAAAATTCTTTTCTCGGCATCGGTAAACGAAACTGCGTCAAGTAAATAATTATCGTTAACTTTTCTTTCGTACCCGCCTTGATCTATCTTAAGGTATTTCACCTTACACTCGAACCATGTTTGCATATTTGATTGTTTTAAGCTTGCAAAAATAATGGAATTTGATTTGCACAACCCAAAATGAAAGAAGAATTATTAACAAAGCTGAACGAACTTGTTTTTATCTTATTATAAATCGGTTGGAATGGTAAAGTTACATGTTGTTCCTTTTGAAGGTTCACTTTCAATCCATATTTTTCCACCAAGTAATTCTATAATTGATTTACTTATACTTAAACCTAGGCCTATTCCTCTGTTGGTATTCGTTCGGCGTTCATCTGCTTGTCTGAAAGGATCAAAAATGAATTCTATCTTGTTTTTGTCAATTCCAATGCCAGTGTCTTTAATTTGAAAGTGCATCATACTTTTCTCTTTTAAGCGATATCCAATTGTTATCTCACCTTTTAGGGTAAATTTAAAAGCATTTAAAATCACATGATTTATTACTTGAAAAAGTTTCTCTCGATCGGTTGAAATTTCAATGTCAACGTTAAGTGGGTCGTAATCCTTAATAAGATTCAAATTTTTGTCTCCTGTCTTTTTCTGGATTTCGTTTAAGTCAGTTACTTCATCAAGTAATTTGCTTACTGAAAAAAGTGAAACAACTTTATCAACTTTATACGATTTTAAAAGAGAAAAATCGAAAACATGATTAATTAAATGGGTAAGTGAAATTGCATTTTCATGAATAATAT
>JAQIBQ010000182.1 GCA_027859005.1 Prolixibacteraceae bacterium
CCCAATTATTGCTCAAACAGCTTATGCAGTAACCGACGATTTAAAAAAAATCACAGACAAAGGTTTTACTGACCTGCTAATAAAGCCATTTACAAAAGATGAATTATTCTTTAAAATTATGCAGTTGCTCAAAAATTAAATAAGCTTCATATTTCAAATTTTTCTTCTTATAGAATTCTTTTCTAAACGAAAATTGTGATATTTGTCATTTCATTTAAACGTTATTCACAATCAAAATAAAACAGCATGTACAAAATCCAAAACCTTAACGAGATTGACCAAGAAGGATTAAAACTTTTTTCTGCTGACCAATACGAAATCAACAGTGAGCTCACGAATCCCGATGCAATTATCTTGCGTAGTTTTAAAATGCACGATATGGAACTTCCATCGTCGCTGAAAGCAATAGCAAGAGCTGGAGCTGGAGTAAATAACATCCCAATTGATAAATGTACCAACAAAGGAATTGTTGTTTTTAATACACCTGGTGCAAATGCAAATGGTGTTAAGGAATTAATTATTGCCGGACTAATGCTTTCATCTCGCGATATTTCAGAATCTATCGAATGGTGTAAAACATTAAAAGATAAAGGAGATGAAATTCCTGGGTTAGTTGAAAAAGGCAAGAAAAACTTTGCAGGACAAGAAATAAAACAAAAGACTTTGGCAGTTATTGGTCTAGGTGCAATAGGTGTTTTAGCTGCAAATGCAGCTCAGTCACTTGGTATGCGCGTAGTTGGTTACGATCCTTATATGTCAGTAAAAGCTGCTTTGCGTTTAAGTAGAAATGTTGAAATAGCCTCGAGTATAGAAAATTTATTTTCTCAAGCCGATTATATTACTATCAACATTCCTCAAACTAGCGAAACAAAAGGTTTTATCAATAAAGAACGCATTGCCTTAATGAAAGATAATGTTCGCATATTAAACTTTGCCCGTGGCGGTTTAATAAATAATGCCGACATGAAAGTTGCTCTTGAAGAAGGAAAAGTGGCACGATATGTAACTGATTTTCCTGATGCAGAAATTATGGCAATGAAAAATGTTATTGCAATTCCTCATCTTGGAGCTTCAACCAGTGAATCGGAAACAAACTGTGCGGTAATGGCCGTTGATCAATTAATGGAGTACATTGAAAATGGTAACATTATTAATTCAGTAAATTTCCCTCAAGCTTCAATGGAACGAAACGATGGAGCTCGTATTCTTATTTGCAATAAGAATATTCCAAATATGGTTGGGCAAATCACAACAACATTAGCCGATGCCGATGTTAACATCGCTAATATGTTAAACCGAAACCGTGAAGAAATTGCTTATAATATCATTGATGTTTACAGAAAAGAAGTTGAAGTTGATATTATCCAAAAACTTGAAGCAATTGATGGAATTTTTATGGTAAGGGTAATTCCTGCATAAAACTCATTAAAACAATAATATAAAGAGGACTATTCGTCCTCTTTTTTTATGCATTCACATAATTTTTCAGTAAAAAATATCTTTTTTTCATGCTCGTTTGAACTTTTTGTAAAAACTTGTTGTTTATTATTTCGAAGTTCATTTACTTTTCTACAGTAAAACACTTCAAATCAGACGTTAGATTATAGTTCATAAGGTTTGGTTTTGTTAGTTTGGTTAAGGTTAACCGCGGGGTGGTTCCCGCGGTTTTTTATTTTCCTCATATTGCATTTATCAATTTCCAATTCATAAGTTGAAATCGTTCAACTATCAAATCTTTTCATACTTTTGCATCAAAATTTTAATTCAAAGAATATGACTACAGCAAAAATACACACTAGTAAGGGTGTAATGAAAGTTAATTTTTACGAAGAAGATGCTCCAGCAACAGTTGCCAATTTTGTAAAATTAGCTAAAGATGGATTTTACGACGGTTTAAATTTCCACCGTGTGATTCCAAATTTTGTAATTCAAGGTGGTTGCCCTGATGGGACAGGCGCAGGTGGACCTGGCTATTCAATAGACTGTGAATTAGACGGTAACAACCAACACCACGACCGTGGCGTTTTATCAATGGCACATGCCGGAAGAAATACTGGTGGATCACAATTTTTTGTTTGCCATAGTAGAGAAAATACTGCTCACCTAGATCGCAAACATACTTGTTTTGGAAAAGTGGTTGAAGGAGTTGATATTGTTGATGAAATTAGACAAGGTGATGAAATTCAAAAGATAGTAATATCTGAAGATTAATAAGTACCACATACATTTTTAAAGCCGATGAAAACTCATCGGCTTTTTATTGTTTTTACATCAAGGATGTATTGGATTTTATATATTTGTTAAGAAACAAAAATCATATTCATCATGAGAGCCAGAAGGGTTACAGTTGCAGTTATTGCCGTTATTCTATTAGGAGTTTATCTTTATATGAACCCAATACTACCAATTATAACAGGTTATTCTGCCAAAAATTTATCATCGGGTATTTTCGTTGCTGGTAGGTCGCAAGAATCTTTGGAGGCCAATGATTTAAATTTTTCCTTTATTAAATTCGTAAAGAATAAAGTTGATTACGAAAAGGCACAAGTAAAAAGCAGTTTTTTGTGGCATACATCAAAATCAGTATATGTTGAGAACTTTGGTTGTATTCTAGTAAACGACGCGACAGTTAATGACATAAAAAACTACAATTACTCCAATGTTTCAGTTTTACCGCAAAACCCTGATACAATTCCATGGCCAATGGGTGATTTACTTGCCGATACAATTCCAGCTTCAGTTAACATTGAAAAGCTGAATAGTGCTTTAGATAAAGCTTTTGTGGACACTATTCCTTTCAAAGGCACCTTTGCGGTAACTATTATTCATAAAGGGCAAATAATTGCTGAAGAATATCAATCAGGTTTTAAGCCCAATCATAAATTCTTAAGCTGGTCAATGGCAAAAAGTTTCACAAATACACTTGTAGGTATTCTTGTAAAAAATCAAGTTTTAGACGTTAACAAGCCTATTGAAATAGAAGAGTGGAAAACAGATGATAGAAAAAATATTACTATAAGCAATTTAATGCAAATGAATAGTGGTTTAGAATGGAATGAAAACTACGGTACCAATTCTGATGTGAATGTAATGCTTCACAAGGCTGGAGATATGGGAAAATTCACATACAACAAACCATTGGAACACGAAATTGGTAGTGAGTGGGTTTATTCATCAGGCGCTACAAATTTGGTATCCCTACTAATCAGGAACACTTTTGAAAGTGATAAAAGCTATTATGAATTTCCACGAAAAGCATTATTTAACAAAATTGGAATGAGAAGTGCTATTTTCGAAACGGATGCATCAGGAACCTTTGTTGGATCGTCATATTTGTATGCTACCATGCGTGATTACGCCCGTTTTGGCTTGCTATACTTAAATAATGGAAACTGGCTTGGCAAACAAATTTTACCTGAAGGCTGGGTCGAATATACAACCCAAGAAGCCAATGGATCAGAGGGGCAATACGGAGCCTTTTTCTGGATAAACAAAAAAGGTGAAAATTACCCCGATGTACCTCGAGATATGTATCGTTGTCAAGGCCACGACGGACAATTTATTTATATTATTCCTTCAAAGGACTTAGTGGTTGTTCGAACAGGATTTTCAAAAAAAGGAGAATTTGATTATAATGAATTCTTAAGTGATGTCGTTAATTCAATTGAATACTAGTTAAACGAACATGATTCATTTAAGCATTAAAAAACAAGCGAAAATCATAGGAATAATTTTGGGAGTTCAATCCTACAATTAAGAAATTAATTATTTACAGATGAAAATTATATGCATAGGTCGGAATTATGTCGATCACATTGAGGAACTTCAAAACGAAAAACCCACAGAACCAGTTATTTTCTTGAAACCTGATTCATCCATATTAAGAAAAAATAGACCGTTCTATATTCCATCATTTTCAAATGATTTACACTACGAAGTTGAATTGGTTTTGAAAATTGATAAAGTTGGTAAAAACATTAGTAAAAAATTCGCTTCACGCTATTTCAGCTCTGTTGGTTTGGGTATCGACTTTACAGCACGTGATTTGCAAGCAAAACTTAAAGCGAAAGGATTACCTTGGGAAAAAGCAAAAGCATTTGACAATTCTGCCGTTATAAGTACTGAGTTTCTACCC
>JAQIBQ010000226.1 GCA_027859005.1 Prolixibacteraceae bacterium
GCAATTGTTTATATGGAAATATTTTTAAGGAGTTAAATTTAGCACACACCAAAGGTGCTGAGATTATCCTATCTCTTACAAATAAAGGATACATTAAAAATGTGGGCAACTCCTCATATTACGAAAATAATGTCAGTTTGAAATAAGTGGAACTAACTTTTTATGATAGATATTATCCAGTCTATAATTCTGCTTTTAGTATTACTTAATCCATTTCTGATAATTGTTTATCTTATCGATATCGTAAAAAAGAAAACAGCTAAAGAGTTTTCAAGAATATTGATAAGAGCAGGTATCATTAGCTTTGTTGTTTTTTCATCATTTGCAATTCTGGGAGACACAATTTTCAGAAATGTTTTTAATGCTAGTTTTGCTTCCTTTCAAGTATTTGGAGGTATTGTTTTTCTTCTTACAGGTATACAGTTTATATTTAAAGGCAGTGCTTCAATTGAAGCACTGCGAGGTGAATCAAAACATATCGCTGGAGCTATTGCTATGCCCATTTTTATTGGTCCGGGCACAATCAGTTATAGTGTTATTATTGGTGAAAGATTAAATACACCGAAAGCAGTATTTGCAATTGCCATTACCGTTCTAATTTGTGTTTCAATGATTTTTTTGTTGAAAAAACTACACGATAGAATCCACGGTAAAAAAGAGGAGTTAATAGAACAATATATTGATATTGCAGGTAGAGTGATCGCTTTGCTTCTTGGCACAGTATCTATTGAACTAATTATGTCAGGATTAAATTTCTGGATAAACGAAAAATTCTAATTCGATGCACATAATTGACATTAGCATATTTATACTGTATTTATTATCAATGCTTGCGGTTGGAATATATTTCATGCGCAAAAACAAAACCACGGATGATTATTACGTGGGCGGTCGGGATTTAAATAGCTTACACATCGGGTTATCGGTGGTAGCTACAGATGTGGGAGGAGGATTTTCCATTGGCTTGGGCGGATTAGGTTTCACCATGGGGTTATCGGGTAGCTGGTTACTTTTTACCGGATTGCTTGGAGCATGGTTAAGTGGTGTTTTCCTTATTCCCAAAGTTTCAGAATTAGCTCGTAAAAAAGGATTTCTTTCATTCCCTCAATTTCTTGAATTCATATTCGATAAACGTGTAGCCTTTGTTGCAGGAATCATATCCGCTATAGGATACTTAGGTTTCACCAGTTCACAAATTCTGGCAGGAGCTAAATTAGCTTCATCCACATTCGATGGTCTCTCCATCAACCATGCTTTATTGGTGATGGGCATTATTGCAGTTGCTTACACTGTTATTGGAGGTTTAAAGGCCGTAATTTATACCGATACCATACAATGGATTATCCTAATGGCTGGGTTGATATTAGTTGCGCTTCCCTTTGCCTATGTGAAAATTGGTGGTATCGATGCCATTCGATCGACACTCGATCCCGAATTTCTAAGTTTAACGTCCATATCGTGGCAACAAATCATCAACTGGATGTTTACCATTATTCCCATTTGGTTTGTTGGCATGACCCTCTATCAACGAATTTATGCCGCAAAAGATACCAAAACAGCACAAAAAGGGTGGTTTATAGCAGGCCTGTTTGAGTATCCACTAATGGCTTTTGCAGGAGTTGTTTTAGGCATGTTTGCCCGAGTGGCACTTGAAAATAATCTATTGCCCGGATACAATCATTCCAATTTGGATGCAGAGATGGGGCTTCCTGTTTTATTGAAAACGATACTTCCTGTTGGAATTATGGGGATAGTATTGTCTGCCTATTTCTCAGCAATTATGTCGACAGCAGATAGCTGTTTGATGGCATCATCGGGAAACATACTAACCGATGTACTAAGAAAACATCGTTCAAAAAACAGTTTGTTATTTTCTCAAGGCTTAACGCTACTAGTTGGAATTGTAGCACTTCTGCTGGCATTAAAAATGACCAACGTACTGGAACTGATGTTGCATTCCTATTCTTTTATGGTCTCGGGCATGTTAATTCCTGTTTTGGTGGCTCTCTTAACAAAATCGCCAAGTAAACTAGGCGCATTAAGCTCCATGATAGCTGGAGGCTCACTAACTTTAGTGTTAATCATACTCAATGTTTCACTTCCTTTTGGTTTAGATGCCAATATTTTTGGAATCACCTTTTCGTTAATCACTTACCTGAGTGTTGCTGCCGTCCAGACTAAACTTACTTTAAAATAAACTACACTTAGAAAACCAAAAAAGAATACAATTAATGGAAAATATGACTTGAAAAATGGATTAAATAGAGAAGTAGTTATCACAGACCTAAAAAAGGACTGCATTAACACAACTATTTATAATTCATTTATTTTAAATCAACGTTGAGATAATATTTTTTAATTTGTCCCGAATTAAGCAATAGATTTAATAAACAGAAATGAAATCTAAATTCAAATATCAGTTTGATAATTCCTTGGGGATCTTATTTAAGACATATTATGGATCAATTACAATTGATGATATAGAATCTTCATGGAAATATGCTTTTGAAAATGGCTTAATACCTAAAGAAAAAAAGGGATTTATTTTAGATTACCGAAATTCAAATTTCAACATAAAAATCGAAGAGCATATTGCTATTGCATATTTCTATAAAAAACATATTGATATATTCGGAAATTATAAGATTGCAATAATCACTCATGATCCAAAAGATATTGTGGTTCCAATACTAGTTGAATCCCAAGATGATGGCTATCGTTCTAAACCTTTTAGTACACTTGAAGCTGCTATTGAATGGGTACTAAGTTGAAAAAATAATTCATATTTTTATTTTATAAATGAACTATAATTAGACCTTAATTGATAAAACACTTCAAACTTTATGAATTACTCCCCCACTCTATCATTCTGATATTCAAGTTGCAATTAATAATAATTTCAAAATATAAGTACATATGCAAAACAATACTTCTGCAATTTCTTCCAGTCCAGACAAAAAATTCTGCAAAAAATATGTTTTGCCCCATTCACAACACTTGTGTTTTGAGACTCATTTTCATTCAAAATTGCTACTTTTACAGTTGTGAAGAAACAAATTTATGCCATAACGCTTTTACTATCCTTTTTGGTCGTGCTAAGTCACCAAGTGATTTCGCATCATCACCATAAGGATAATTTGGCATATTGCTTTACTGCAAGACTTGAAAAAGTTAAAGTTCAGAAGCACCATCATCACCATGATTCTCAAAAGGAAAAGGAAGCAGACAAAGACCATAATAATCCTTACCCTCTTCATCAACATGTTTTAGCAACAAACAACTTTGATTGTACCCTAGTTAATATTCAACAATCAAATATCAGCAATCATATTGTAAAAATAATTACAGTTTTATGCCTATTTTATTGGGATTATGCCGAGCCTCCAAATCTCACTAAATACAGTACGGGGGAACCCCCATTTTTAATAAATTCTTCTTATGAACCCGAAGCAAACGCTTTACGGGGACCTCCTGCTATTGCTTAAACTTTCTTTTTTTTAATGCTCGCGTAAATCAACTTTTCGCAAAATATAATGCATTAAAACATCTCTAGTTATTCAAACTAAAAACAATAGTTATAATGAAAACATATTTATTCGTAGTACTTGCATTAACTATCATTAGTTGCACCCATAATCAAGATCATTTGGAGCAAGATGACCAACATGAGGAAGTAAAAATCCAACTTACTGCTTATAGCAACGAATTTGAGCTATTTGCAGAAGCAGACCCTTTTGTGCTCGGTCATTCATCCGAAATATTAGCTCATTTTACTCATCTCACGGACTTTACTGCCTTGAAAAGCACAAGTACAAGTATAAGTGCAAGTTTAATTGTAAATGACAAGGAAACTAGTCAAACACTTGAAAAACCCTTACGAAAAGGAATATACATGTTTGTACTTACGCCAGAAAAGGAAGGGAAAGGAAAACTCATATTTGACATTAAAACTGAAAAAGGTAACTATCAAGTAGTTGTTTCAGACCTTATTGTTTTTAACGATGAACACGATGCAGAACATGAAGCAGAGGAATTGGAAGTTGCTGAAACCAATGCAACTGTGTTTACAAAAGAACAATCTTGGAAAATAGACTTTGCCACTGAACTTGTTCGCAAAGAAACCTTTGGACAGGTAATAAAAACAACAGGTTTAATTCAATCTGCTCCAACCGACGAAACGATTATTTCAGCAAAGACAAACGGTTTTATCCAGTTTTCAAATGGAAATTTAAGTGAAGGCATTACGGTTAAAAGTGGACAATCCTTGCTTACTATTTCGGGAAATGAATTGGCCGAAAACAATGCCAATATTCGTTTTACAGAAGCCAAAAATAACTATGAAAAAACAAAACAAAATTACGAACGACTAAAAACCTTGGTCGCAGATAAAATTGTTTCAGAAAAAGAAGTGCTTGAGGCAAAGAATCAATTTTTAAATGCCAAAGTACTTTACGAAACACTGAACAGTCAATTTAGTGTTAATGGTCAAAACGTGAAAAGTACAGCCAACGGATTTATTAAGCACTTGTTCGTTAAAAATGGAGAATATGTAAACGCAGGTCAAGCCTTACTTTCCATTTCAAAAAATGAAAAACTGTTAATTACTGCCGACGTTCAACAAAAATATGTATCCGTTTTAGGCCAAATCACAACAGCTAACATCTGCACTTCGCACAATCAAAAAAATGTTACTTTGGAAGAACTAAATGGGAAAGTACTTTCCTATGGGAAATCGACTAACATTGATAACTATCTGATTCCCGTAACACTTCAAATCGACAACACTGAATTTTTAATTCCTGGTAGTTTTGTTGAAGTTAATTTAAAAACGATTACAACTACCGAAGCCATTACAATTCCGAATGCTGCTTTGCTCGAAGAACAGGGAAATTTCTATGTATATGTACAACTGAATCCTGAGCTTTTTGAGAAAAAAGAAATTAAACTAGGAGATTCTGATGGCATTCGGACTGAAGTTACTCAAGGTCTCAAAGAAAATGACCGAATTGTAAGTAAAGGAGCTGTTTTCATTAAACTTTCACAGTCCACTGGAACCCTCGATGCTCATTCAGGTCATGTACACTAAACACAAAAGCAATGTTAGATAGAATTATAAAATTTTCACTGAACAATAAGTATTTAATACTATTGAGTTCAGTCCTTTTGATTGTTGTCGGTGTAATTACTGCTCAGCGAATGGACGTTGACGTTTTTCCTGACCTCACTGCTCCTACGGTGGTTGTAATGACCGATGCACACGGTATGGCTTCAGAAGAAGTTGAACGATTAGTCACCTTCCCTATCGAAACTGCGGTTAATGGTGGAACTGATGTGCGCAGAGTAAGATCGGCCTCTTCGCAGGGATTTTCATTTGTTTGGGTTGAATTTGATTGGGGTACAGATATTTTTAAAGCCCGCCAAATTGTGAGTGAAAAACTCATCAGCGTAAGTTCCCAAATGCCCATTGGTGTTGGACAACCTGAATTGGCTCCTCAATCGAGTGTAATGGGCGAAATATTCTTTATCGGATTACAAGCCGATAGTACCAGCATGATGGACTTAAGAACCATTGCCGAATGGAATGTGAAACCCTTGGTTTTAGCCACAGGAGGAGTATCACAAGTCACGATTATAGGCGGCGACTTTAAGCAATATCAGGTCTTAGCAGATCCTCAAAAAATGAAATACTACGATGTATCTCTTGAAGAGCTGTCTGATATTTGTAAAGGAATTAGTCAAAATTCCAACGGAGGCATTGTTCGTCAATTTGGCAATGAATACGTTGTAAGAGGCATTGCACGCACTTATGATTTGGACGAATTGGGTAATTCATATGTGAAATCTAGAAATGGCTTGGCTGTTCGAATTCGAGATCTTGCTGAAGTTAAAATTGGCAGTGCAGTAAAAATGGGACATGCTTCAGAGAATGCGAAACCGGCTGTAATCATTTCCATTTCGAAACAACCCAACATCAATACGCTTAACGTTACCGAACAAATTGAAGCGAATCTGAATGTTCTTAAAAAAACACTTCCACCCGATGTGATCATGGATACCAAAATTTTCAGACAAGCCGATTTCATTGAGACTTCAGTAAACAATGTTCAACGAGCATTACTTGAAGGAAGTATTTTTGTAATCATCATTCTCTTTTTGTTTTTGGGAAGTTTTCGCACCACTATTATATCCTTGTTGGCTATTCCTCTTTCACTTTTAGGATCAATTTTAGTGCTCAAATTAATGGGCTTAACCATCAATACCATGAGCTTGGGAGGTATGGCAATCGCCATTGGCTCTTTAGTTGATGATGCCATTATTGACGTAGAAAATGTGTATAAACGACTGCGGCAAAACAATCAATTATCGCCTTCGAAAAGAAAAACAGTTTTTACAATTGTTTTTGAAGCGTCGAAAGAAATTCGTGCTTCCATTTTAAATGCCACATTGATTATCATTGTAGCCTTTTTGCCGCTCTTCTTTCTTTCAGGAATGGAAGGTCGCATGTTAAAACCATTGGGAATCTCATTCATCGTTTCTCTTTTCATGTCCTTAATTGTAGCCATGACCTTAACGCCCTTGCTGGCTAAAATGCTACTGACAAATGAAAAATATCTGTCCAAAAACAAAGAGGAAAAATGGTTGGTCCGAAAGCTTCAGTTCTACTACGAGCTTTCATTAAAATGGGCAATGAATTACAAAAAGATTGTAGTATTCAGTGCAATTGCTTTGTTTGTTATTTCCTTGTTTATTTTCTCAACTTTAGGTCGAAGCTTTTTACCCGATTTTAATGAGGGCTCCTTAACGTTATCGGTGGTAACACAGCCCGGTACCTCATTGGTTAAAAGTAACAACTTGGGTAATTTGGTTGAAACTGAATTATTAGCTATTCCTGAAATTACAAGTACTGCTCGACGCACAGGGCGCGGTGAATTGGATGAACATTCACAAACCACTAATAGTGCCGAAATTGATGTGAACTTTACTTTGGAAGAAAGAAGTCAGGATGAATTTCTAGCCAATGTGCGTGAAACACTTGCACAAATTCCGGGCATTGCATCAACGGTAGGTCAACCACTTGGTCATCGTATCGATCACATGTTATCTGGTACACGTGCCAACATTGCCATCAAACTTTTCGGTAATGATTTGAATCGGATGTTCAACATTGGAAATCAAATTAAGAGTTCAATTCTTGATATTGAAGGACTGGTCGACGTAAACGTAGATCAACAAGTAGAAATTCCTCAAATACAAATCAGAGCCAATCGTGAAATGATGGCAGCCTACGGTATAACAATTGAAGAATTTAATGCCTTTGTTGAAACTGCTTTTGCAGGTGAAAAGTTAGCCGACATATACGAAGGACAGCGCAGTTTCGATCTTATTTTACGATTGAATGAAGATTACACACAAACTATCGAAGGAATTAAATCGGCCTTAATCAACACGCACAATGGTAAAAAAGTACCGTTGGAACAAGTTGCTGAAATTGTATCGGTGTCGGGTCCAAGTTCAATTAGTAGAGAAAATGTACAACGTAAGATTGTGATTTCGGCGAATGTTGCCGAACGCGATTTACGAAGTGTTGTGGAAGACATCCAATCAACAATTAATGCACAAATTGAGCTTCCTGAAGGCTATCGCATTCAATATGGAGGTCAATTTGAGAGTGAAGCAAAAGCATCGAGAACATTAATGCTAACCTCCATTCTGGCTATTCTAATTATTTTCCTTTTGTTGTATCAGGAATTTAAAAACTTTAAACTGGCTGCTATTATTCTCGTCAATTTACCCTTGGCATTAATTGGAGGTGTTTTTACAATATATATGACTTCAGGAATCTTGAGCATACCGGCCATAATTGGGTTCATTACTTTGTTTGGAATCGCCACAAGAAATGGTATTCTTTTGATTTCAAACTACCAACAACTACAATTAAAAGGTATTGAACATTCAGAGATTATCATCAGAGGCTCATCAGACCGCCTAAATGCAATTTTAATGACGGCTCTTACTGCTGCTCTTGCACTAATTCCTCTTGCAATGAAAGGTGACTTGCCTGGCAATGAAATTCAAAGCCCAATGGCACAAGTAATCTTAGGAGGACTACTCACCTCAACATTGCTCAACATTTACATTGTGCCTATCGTTTACAGTATATTCAATAAGCGCGCAACCATCAAACAAGAACAATTATGAAAAAATATAGTATAATCATACTCCTATTGATTGCTTCTGTATCGCAATTAAAGGCTCAGTCTGCAGTCGAGAGCGCACTCCGCGAGGTTGAAAAAAATAACACCACGCTTTCGGCACTGCAAAAAAGAACAGAAGCCAATAAATTGGGAAACAAGACAAGTATTTATCTTACAAATCCCGAAGTGGAATTAAACTATTTGTGGAGCAATCCTTCTGAATTTGGAAATAGAACAGATTTCAGTATTAAGCAAACGTTTGATTTCCCAACTGCATACGGTCATAAAAAGCAAATTGCGAATATCAAAAACGAGCAAACTGATTTTGAATACCAAAAGCAACGCAAAGCCTTACTATTAGATACAAAAGTTATCTGTTACAATTTGATTTACTATAATGCCTTAAAGCTTGAGTTAACAAAGAGACTCAAGCATTCCGAAAGTATTGCCACCTCTTACAAAGCAAAATTTGATGCTGGCGAAACGAATATTTTGGAATACAATAAAGCGCAATTGAACTTGTTAAATCAGAATAAGGAGATTGAATCGTTAGACATTGAACGAAAGGTTTTGTTGGGAGAATTGAGCCGATTAAATGCAGGTGCGCCCATAGCGTTTACAGCAAATAAATTTAAAGCAATACACATTTCAGCTGACTTTGATCATTGGTATCAGCAAGCAGAACAAAGCAATCCAATCTTAAACTGGTTGAAAAAGGAAATTGAAATTACTGAAGAACAAGTAAGCTTAAGTAAAGCCATGAGTTTACCAAAATTACAAGCTGGATATATGAGTGAAACTGTTATCGGTCAGGATTTCAAAGGGCTTACTGTTGGTTTAACTATTCCACTTTGGGAAAACAAAAATACCATCAAATATGCAAAAGCGAATACCGAGGCATTGGTGAACTTGGCTTTTGATAATAAAGTACAGCTTTATAATCGACTTAAAGTTTTACACACAAAGGCAATCGAACTCCAGAATAGTTGTACCGATTATAAAACAAAATTACAGTCTTTTAATAATTCAGAATTATTGAAAAAGGCTTTAGAGAAAGGTGAAATCACTCTGATAGAGTATATTCTTGAACTTTCCATCTATTACGAAAGTGTAAAAAAACTGCTTGAACTAGAAAGGGATACAAACATTACGGTAGCTGAATTGAATCAGTATCTGTAATAGAGAGTTAATAAAAAATCATTTGGTAAATTAATACGTAATTAATAATAAAGTCTCATAAAACTAGTACAACTCATTATTGTATTATTATATCAATCGCATTTGATGCATCATCAACATAAAGAGACTCTCGTTTTAATTCATCGGAAGAGTATTTTCAATTAATAAAATTTTGAATTCAGGGCATATTGTAATAGTTCTTGCAGTATTTATTTCATGTATTTAATCTTTAAATCAACACTCTATTTCATAAGTTTATGAATTATCTTTGCAAAATGAGTGCAACAACAATTCATATAAAAAACATGGTTTGTAACCGCTGTATAAAAGTGGTTAACGATGAATTTGAGAAATTAAATTTGGAGATAGATACCATTGTTTTGGGGAAAGTAGAGGTGAAATCACCTATCGATGAATCAAAATTATCAGAAATTAAAGCAGTATTGGATGCAAATGGATTTGAATTGATCGACGATAAGAAGAGTCAAATTATCGATCGGATTAAAACACTGGTTATAGAAATGACCCACCACAACAATGCACTTAAGTTGTCCATTAACAGTTCCAAACTCATTTCCCAAAAAATTGGATACGACTATTCCTATCTAAGCAATCTTTTTTCATCCGTTGAAGGAATTACCATTGAAAAATACATCATCAATCAAAAAATTGAAAAAGTGAAAGAATTGTTGGTTTACAATGAATTGACTTTAAACGAAATCTCTTTTCAATTGGGATATAGCAGTGTTCAACACCTCTCGTACCAATTCAAAAAAACAACTGGCCTTACTCCTTCTCTCTTTAAAAAACTAAAGGGAAACAAACGCAAGCCTTTGGATAAGGTATAGTTCACTAAATGAAACAAAGATAATTTCACTACAAATACATTTTAAAGCAAATCTTCAAAAACAAAAATGATATAATTCTTTTCAATAATGATGTAATAAACTAAAACATATTTCTTCTGTTCTTTGTAGAACAAAAAGAAAAACAATGGAAGTAGTAGATTACATCGAGAAGTTTTTAAAAGATTTTGTAACAATATTGAGCGATATTTATCCCTATCATTTTCTCGGAATTTTCTTTTATGGACTTTTATATG
>JAQIBQ010000281.1 GCA_027859005.1 Prolixibacteraceae bacterium
GTGAATAAAAAAGTTAGTCTAACGGAAGCAATATATCTTTTCACTTTATTTTGCAATTTTTCTGTAATTCAGTTCACAATAAAAAAGGAAGAAAAAAAATTAATTCAGGGAAAATTTAATCCACCCGAAAGTTGAACTGATAATCTTGCCAATACTTTACATCACCTACATTCAAATTGAAAAACGACAAAAAATCAGGGCTTTAATATCCCTCCTTCTCTTTTGTATTTGTATAACCAATTAATTCATAATAACAATTGGTTGGCATCTCCTCGTTATTCCATGCTAATCGGTCAAGAGGTACAAATTTTACTAAACCATAAGTTTTGGATAGAATAATTTCAGAAAGAGAGCCGTTTTGATATTTAACACTAAACTTTTTCAAAGAGTCTGAAACTCCCAATACGTTGCCTATATACATTTCAGTGCAAGTAATTGTTTTCAACCCAGTTTCCCACGATTCACCTTTTAACGCAAATGGCTTAAACTCATAAGCTTTATAAATCATTTCATATTCAAGATCGTATTGGTAAAAATTCATCGTTTCCCCAGTCCAATCGTAATAAGCAAATAAACCTTCTTGATTCACTTCTTCATAAAGAAAGTGTTTAAGGGAATATCTAGTATTATAAAATGTATCTTCAAAATTGAATTTTTTTAGAATGGTATCGTTGTAGAAATATACCATTCGGTTTTCATAAGAGCTTGAATCTAATACAAATTTATTGATGATTGTTTTTGTTCCAATATCGTATTTGAATGTTGATTCCTGACCTTTGGGATAGAGGTTCCAATTTTGGGAAAAAAGGCCTACTGAAATTAAAATAAGGGTGGAAATAATGGCTAGTTTTTTCATCTGTTTATAAGTTAAGAGTCAGATGGAACAACAAGAATAAATTTCATGGTTGTTTCAGTATGGTTTTTGATTTGATAGTTAATTTCATATTTATCGATTCGAAATGCCAAATCCTATAGAAGCGTTAATTAATTAACATATGTAGTATATAGATACCATCTTTATAATTTAAAGACAGGAACAAGTGGATGTTTTGGGTGAAAAATTCATATTTAAAATTTTCATCGCGACCTTAGACTAATGGCTTTCCACTTTATTTATATCTTCGCATAATTAAAGGAAAAATGAAAACCAGATATACATTTAATAAAGAAGAACGCCTGTGCAGTAAATCCGAACTCGATCGCTTGTTTAATGGAGGGAAGTCGGTGTTTTCCTACCCCTTTAAGTTTGTTTTTAATGAAGTAGAATCGGAACAACTTTCTCCTATACGTGTAGTGTTTTCGGTTCCGAAACGAAACTTTAAGAAAGCAGTTACCCGAAATTTGATTCGACGAAGAATGCGCGAAGCATATCGATTAATTAAATCGGAGTTTTATAAAGAATTTACAGAAGTTGGAATAAACCTATCTTTAATGATTATTTATGTTGATAAAGAAATACAAGCGTATCCTAAAATTGAAAAAGGTATGCTAAAGGGAATGAAAAAATTAACACAAAAACTGATTACAAAAAAAGAGAAAACGTTTTAATCATTACTTTCTAACTCTCAACTTACCATCCACGCGTATCCATATTTATCGATAAACATACCAAACAGTGAACCCCAACATGTTTTCTCGAAGGGATCGGAAATTATTCGAAATGAAACTCCTCGCAGCAAGCTGACGAGGTATCTCAACGGCATCTGTATTTTTTAATGCGCATCAAGATGCGGGGAATCGAGTTTGCGAGCTCAACGGGAGCTAATTGTGGAAACCCGTAGATAAGGTATTTCCAAAACAGTACGAAGCGAAAACGACCAAGTAAACAAATTTAAAACACCACTTTCAAGAAGAGAATTGGAGTAAAAGGAACTGCATTGGAATACACTTTTACGCTCCCAACTTCTTGGCTAATTGTAATGTTCTTGAGGTTGGCATATTTCAAGTTTTGAGTGTCGAGCACATTCAATATTGAAAGACCTGTTTCGGCCTTAAACCAATTCGATCTAAATTTATAAGTTAGAGCTACATCAAAACGATTGTAAGTTACATCATCAACTTCGCTAAACACATCTTTCATAATCTTCATGCCCGACCCATAAACGTAGTTTCCCGACAAATAAAACTTATTAATGTTGAACAGCCCTGCAATCTTAAATTCATGTCGTTGGTCGTGAGGAGCCAGCTCAAATGCAGAAAGTGTTTGCCCAGGTATTGCCAAACGTTCCATTGTTTTACTTAGCGTGTACGATGCCCAAACAGAATGTTTTCCGAAGTCTTTTTTCACATAGGCATCAACTCCAAATGTTTTTGCTTGTCCTATGTAGGTAAAGTACCTTGAAACCTCGTTACCACCTCTAACATTCGTTTCGTAAATGCGCTTAAAAATATTATTTGTGGTTTTATAATAAGCTTCAATGTTGAGGGTTAAATTGTTTTTGAAATAATTAAACCCAACAATTGAATGCATCCCTCTTAAAGCGCGAATTTTATCATTAGCTGTAAGCCATAAATAAGTGTAATTATTATCGTTATCTACATTCGCAACTTTGTACATAAACTGGTTGTAAATTCCCCATGAAGCATTAAACTTTGCTGCGTCAGTTAATTGATAGGATGAGCTAATTCGGGGTTCAAAAAAATAGTTATTCATTCCTCGATGGTAGTTCAGACGCACGCCTGTTTTTAAGTTGAATTTACTGCCCAAATGGAACTTATCTTGTATATAAAAATAAGCTCTGTTGTTATAATAGTAATTTACCGTATCGCTTGTCAATCTATTTTTTAATATGGTAGAAGTTTCTATGCTTGCCCTGTTAGCAATTAATCCACCACCAAATTCAAATTTATTGCCATTGCTTAACGGAACTGTATTCTGCAATTTAATTTCATTTTCGAATGCCGTATTGCTGATATTAGCCCGGTTAAAATTGAGAATATTGTAATTGTCTAAATTGGTTGATTCAATGGAGTCTTTTACTATTTTTGAAAAGGTTGAATGCGAAAGAATTAATTTAGTAGAACTCCCATTCTGCCAGTTTTTTCCGTAGAATATTGATAAGCCTCTCTGTGTGTTTTCTTCGCCACTATACAAGGAAATATCATAAGGAATTTGCTTATTCATTCCATTCTTCCCTCTGGTTTCACGCACAATATTGGTATTTGTCGAAAGAGAAAAAATATCACCACCTCCGTAAGCACTTACATAAAATAAATCGCCATTATCAAGCTGGAAGCTGTATTTCAAATTTAAATCTCGAAATTCATAATTGTCGGGGTATACATTAATATCGAAATCGATAGCTTGAGCTTTTCCATTTCCTTGAGTACTTTTAGAAACAGAACGCGTTGGTGCAAAAATGTTAAAATCGTCGGCATTGTACAAATTGTAATAGGTTTGCCTGTATGCCACCATAAACGACGATTTTTTGAAAAGGGGAATCTCAAGTAAACTATTAACTGTGGTTGGATTAATATTTATACTGAAGGTAGGTTTTTGAGTGTTTCCATTTTTTCCAGTAATGTTTACAATTCCACCCACTCGGTTTCCATATTTAGCTTCAAAACCACCTTTATATATTTCAATATTTTTCACCAAAAAAGGATTCACCACACTGATGTTATCGTTGTAGTTTTTCAATCCAAAAACGGTATACTCATCAAAGGTAATTTGGCTTTGCCCTTCGTAACTTCCCCAAATTAAAAGGTCAGTTGATTGCTCTCCAGCGGCTTGAATTCCGGGCATTAATCGCAACAAATTAAAAACAGAATTATCGCCTTGCCCAGGAAGGAAACGTGATATGTTGTGGTTCAACTTAATTTTACCAGATTTCTCTCCAATTAATGTCGCTTTTTCTATAATGTTGTTTTTAACAATTATTTCAGATAAATTTTCAATTGCTGGGGTTAATGTGAATTTTTGGTTGATTCCGGCATATAAAATGGTGTCGTAAACGTAGTAGCCTAAGTGAGATATACGTACATGAAAAGTACTATCGGTAGTTGCCAAATAGTTGAAACTACCCATTACATCGGAAACCATTTGGTGCTTGTTAATGAGAATATGTGAAAAAGGAAGTGGTTCAAACGACCCCAATTCTACAATTTGCCCTGATATTTTGGTTTGCTTTTGTTTCTTTACTTCTTTTCTTTCCTTTTTCTTATCCGGAATAATAATGTAAACCTCACCCGTTTTTTTGAGTTTTAAAGGCAATCCTTGAAGCAAAGCACTAATGGCTTCATCTTTTGAATTGAAGGTTTCTGAAAGTGTTATTTTATGTTTTGAGAGTTGGTTGTCGCTGTACGAGAATTGAAAATTGTACTGATCCCGCAATTCAACCAATACAAGGTTTAAAGGTTGATTCTTTACTTCTATTTTAATACTTTCTTGTTGAGCCCAAATAGTTTGACTCACAAAAACAAATAGCAGTATGAATTGAATTTTTTTAATCATTCAGAATCTTGAATAATTTCATATTCAGTAGCTGATTTGCGAATGTATTCTAAACCAAGAGCAGGACAGACATAGCTTAAAATTTCTTCCACATCGAGGCTTTTGTTGAAATTGCCAGTGTACAATGCATAGCTGTCGATTTGGGCACTAATACTAACTCCAAACTGACGCTCTATTTCGAAGAATACTTCACGTAAAGGAGCTGCAGTAAACAGGAATATATTATCCTTCCATGATATTTCAGGAAAGGTTTCAATATCTTTATGAAGTTGAATATTTCCATCCAATTTAATTTCAGCTTTGCTGTTAGGATGAAGAATTACAGATTTTTGTTTTGTTGAAGTCACACGAACTTTACCGGTAAGGCA
>JAQIBQ010000316.1 GCA_027859005.1 Prolixibacteraceae bacterium
TGGTAATTAGCATATTTTTCAATTATGATTGATAAAATAATTGTAAGTTATGAATTGTAATAATAGAAAGTTATTCATTTTGAGCTAAAATAAATAGTAGCTATTATATTTGTATAAAAGAAGCGATATGAATTACTGATTGACTTAAATTTATAGAAATGAAGAAGACCATTCAAACTATAGTATTGATTATTTCAATTGTAGCCTGTACAAGCAGATCAACAACTGCTGGTGAAGGCGACGAAAAAATTATATTAATTAAAACCGAATACGGAAATATGAAAGTCAAGCTGTATAACGAAACTCCGTTACACCGCGATAATTTCATTAAACTGGTAGAAGAAAAATTTTACGATGATCTTTTATTTCACCGAGTAATTAAAGGTTTTATGATTCAAGGTGGTGATCCTAATTCGAAAGGAGCTTCAGCAAAAAAGCGATTAGGTGGCGGAGGACCAGGTTACGAAATTCCTGCTGAAATTAAGGCAGGTTTGTACCATAAGAAGGGAGCACTTTCTGCAGCGCGTACTGGTGATAATGCCAATCCTGAACGTAAATCATCGGGATCTCAATTTTATGTTGTGCAAGGTAAAGTGTACGATAACAATGCGTTGGATCAGTTTGAGCAAAAGCAAAAATTCCAGGCAGTAAGAGCTGAGGCAATGAAAATATTCAGACAAAAAAAGGCGCTTATTCAACAACTACAAAAAGAAGGCTTAAGAGATTCAATCAACGCAATTCAAATTCAAATTCAAGAAGAAGCTGAAAAAAAGGTTGATCAAAGTCAATTTAAAATTAACGAAGAACGCAGATTAATTTATACAAGTATTGGTGGAACTCCTCATTTGGATGGAGCTTATACTGTATTTGGAGAAGTAATTGAAGGCTTGAATGTAATCGATTCGATAGCCAATGTTCAAACAGCACCAGGCGATCGACCACTTGAAGATGTTATAATGAGCATGGAAATTATTGATTAATTGTAAATATCATCATAATTTAGAGCTGAAAATTATCAATTTTCAGCTCTTTTTGTAAAGTCAATAATTGCTTGCAATTTTACAGAAAAATTATTCAGTAATGATTAAAAGGATTTTTTTCAGTATTCTACTACTCTTGTTTTTACTAGAAACGAGTGCTCAAACTCACCAAGTATTACTTTCTACCAATAAAGGCAGTATGACTTTTATGTTGTACGACGATACTCCTTTACATCGTGATGCTTTTTTAGAATTGGTGAAAAGTGGTCATTTTAATGGAACGCTTTTTTACCGAGTTATTCCTGATTTTATGATTCAAGGTGGATCTAAAGATTCGAGGAATGCACCTCCTGGAAAATTCATAGGTTATGGAGATCCAACAAAAACGGTAAACGATGAAATTCTAGAACATCATATATGTAAAAAAGGCGCATTATGTGCACCTCGCCAACCCAACGACGTGAATATTTTTAAACAAAGCGATATTTCACAGTTTTTTATTATTCAAGGTAGAAAATATACTATAGGTCAATTAGATACAATGGAATATGCCGTAAACCGGCCAATAAAAAAACAAATTATTAGTGAGGCTTATCCTCCAGAAAAGAGGGCACTTCTTAAACAATTAAAAAAAGAAGAGAAATGGGAAGAAGCTCGTAAATTGGCCGACGATGTTAAAGATGAAATTGATGTTCAGTATGCTTTGTCCGAAGGTGTTTTAGAATTCACAACAGCACAACGGCAAGCTTATACAAGCATTGGTGGGTCACCTGAAATTGAAAACGAATACACCGTTTTTGGAGAAATTATTGAAGGTATTGAGCTAATTGATAAAATAGCAGCATTCAAAACCGATGAGAATGATCGTCCGTTTAACGATGTTGTAATTAAAATTAAAGTGTTGAAATAATGAAAAAAACGCAATATCTAATATGGATAGTGGTGGTTTTAATGCTAGCTATATCGTGTACTAATAAAGCTGTATCCGATAAACAAAAGCAAAACAAACAAGAGGAAACAGCCTCGAAACCAAAATCAGTTTTTACTAATTTACCAAATTCTATTTTTGAGATTAAGACTTATGACGATGAAAGGATTTTGGAAACTGGAAAATGTTTTTTAATTACACAAAGCACATTACTAGCACCTTTTGAGCTATTTAAAAATGGAGCTAATAAGGCGGTTATCACACCTTTAAATGGAGGGAAGTCTATTGAACTTACAAGTTACTATGCGTTTGATCGTATTAACAATCTCATGCTTTTACATGTAGATTTTGTTGATGCAAAACCTCTAAAACTTTACGGTGCATCAAAAAAAATTGGTTTGAAAACCACTGTTATCGGGAAAAAAATGAATAATACTCAACCGCTTTATACTGGCTCTTGTTTGCAAGAACAAATTATCGAAGGCCGAAAATTATTGTCTATTTCAAATAAAATTGGGAAACGAAATATTGGAATGCCAATTTTTGTCTCCAATGGATCGGTTTTAGGAATGGGTATAATTGAAGAAGTAATGTATGAGAAAAAATATTTTGCTGTATCTGTGGCCGATATTCTTGAGCTTTTAAACAGAAAAGGCGATCTTAAGCAATTGGCAACAATTGGTTCACCAAATGAAAAGAAAAATGCGTCAATTAAAGGAATTACTTTACTCACTGACTTTGGAGATATTCAAATTCGTTTGTATAACGAAACGCCAGCTTACCGCGATAACTTTATTCAATTGGCAGAAGAAGGATTTTACGATAGCTTGTTAATTCATCGAGTAATTCGCAACTTTGGAATACAAACTGGAGCTGCTGATACAAGGCATGCCAAGTCAGACGATATTGTTGGATGGAAGGGGCCTGGTTACAATATACCGGCTCATATTATCCCTGAATTGTATCACAAACGAGGAGCAATTGGTTCGCCTCGAAAGCCCGATGATAAAAACAAACAACGTCGTTCCGATGGTTCTCAATTTTATATTGTAACAGGTCGCAAATACCTCGACAATGAACTGGATGAATTTGAAGAAGAGAATAATATTAAATTTACATCAGAGCAACGAGAATATTATAAAAAAGTAGGAGGCTCGCCACATTTAGATGGAAGTTACACTGTTTTTGGCGAAGTTGTTTCGGGTTTAGATGTAGCTGATCGAATATCAATGTTACCTGTAAAAGGAGACTTTAGACCAATTACAAATATTAGGTTAAAGAAAGTAGTGATTAATTATTTAAAATGATAACATGAAAAACAACAATAAGGCAATTCATAATTTTAGTACGATGAACTGTAACCAATCTGTTCTTGCAGCTTTTGGTCCTAAATTTGGTGTGTCTGAAGACTTATGTTTTAGCTTAGGTTTAAGTTTTGGTGGTGGAATGGGAAAACAAGGGAAAACATGTGGCGCTGTTACAGGAGCATATACCGTTATTGGATTATGGAGTGCGAAGCAAAGTACTAATCCGTTAGAACAAAAAAATATTGCTTTAGCTAAGGTTCAAGAATACAATGCACTATTTGAAAAGAAGTTTGGCAGTATAGAGTGCAAAACGCTTTTAAAATACGACATGACCATAGCCGAAGACCTAAAAATTATCAACTTACTTACTTTATTCGATACTGAATGTCCAAAATTTGTTGGAAAGTCTGCTGAAATTTTAGATGTAATTCTAATACAATAGTCCGGTAAGCTTTTGCAATGCACTGATAATAAAACAATTAAAAAAGCAGTAGTTGTTTGTATAACTCGCTAATATCTAGTGACTTACATTGTGTCTTATTACTCAAATCTCAAAATCTAACGATCTATTGTAATATAATCTAACAATAATTGTTATTTCATTTCTTTATCAGGATACCAATCAAGTAAAATTACATCGGTCGACGATGATTCTGTAACCAATCTTTTGAACTTTTTGATATCAGAAAAACTATCTGCCTGACTATAATGGTATGGATATACTTTTTTGGGTTTAAAATCCAACACAGCAGAAGCAGCTTGTTCGGGTGTCATTGTAAAAGGTAAATTCATACATAAAAACGCATGATCAATATTTTTCAAAGCGCGAATTTCTTTTGTATCTTCAGTATCTCCTGAAATATAAATTTTTTCATCGCCTAGAGTAACAATGTAGCCATTCCCAACACCTTTTGTGTGGTGCAAAATCCGACCTTCACTAATATTATACATTGGAACTGCTTCAACCATAATGGAATTAACTGTTTTCTTTTCACCATTCATTAAGAATATTCCATAGCTTAATTGATCAATAGCAGCTTTATTCCCCAATATAATTGTTGAATTATTTTTGATTTGCCCAATTATTTCTGGATTTAAATGATCGCCATGTGTGTGGGTGATTAGTATTAAATCTGGACTGGGATATTCCTTCAGTTTTTTAAGGTCACCAGCAGGATCAACAAAAATAAAGGTATTTTCATATTCAATTACTAATGTTGCATGTTGTATGGGATGAAATTTAACCTTGCTTTCATTTGTTGTTTTAGCCGTAACCTGAGCATACAAGAATAATACGAATAGTAATAATAGGTTTTTCATAATA
This sequence comes from Prolixibacteraceae bacterium, assembly GCA_027859005.1. Lineage (GTDB taxonomy): Bacteria > Bacteroidota > Bacteroidia > Bacteroidales > Prolixibacteraceae > Roseimarinus. The sequence continues at coordinate 4,540 of JAQIBQ010000316.1, forward strand.
CGTAATTTTTATATTTTCTGAGATAAAAATGATTATAAACTATAATAAGGTGTTAATATAAAGAATAGTTTACTATTTATTTTTTGAAGATCAGCTTTTTTCACATTTTCTATTAATTTTGCAGCTTTATTGTAAATACATAGATAATGTTAGATAAAATCAAGGCTCTACAGGATGAGGTTGCAGCCATTAATGCAGCAACTAAAGAGGAAGCAGAAGAATTACGTATTAAATACCTTAGTAAGAAGGGGTTGATAGGTCAGCTTTTTAATGAATTTAAAACGGTACCTGCAGAACATAAAAAAGCGATGGGTGCAGCAATAAACGATTTGAAAGTTTTTGCGCTCGAAAAAATTAATACACTAAAAGATAGCTTTTCTGAGAGCAATCTTGGAGCCAATGGTGTTGATTTAACACTTCCTGGTGAAGCAATGAAGCTAGGTACACGTCATCCGTTGGCGGTGGTTCGAAACGAAATTATTGAAATTTTTGCTCGACTAGGTTTTGTGGTTTCAGAAGGGCCAGAGATTGAAGACGACTGGCATGTTTTTTCAGCCCTTAATTTTCCACCAGAACACCCGGCTCGCGATATGCAAGATACTTTCTTTATAGAGAAAGATCCCGATGTTTTATTACGTACTCACACATCAAGTGTTCAGGTGCGAATGATGGAAAAAACACAACCACCAATTCGTGCTATTTTTCCAGGTCGTGTATTTCGTAACGAAGCTATTTCGGCACGTGCACATTGTATTTTTCATCAAATTGAAGGTTTATATGTCGACGAAAATGTATCGTTTGCAGATCTAAAACAAACCTTGCTTTATTTTGCTCGTGAACTTTTTGGAGAGAAAACTGAAATACGATTACGTCCATCGTATTTTCCGTTTACAGAACCTTCGGCCGAAATGGATGTAAGTTGTTCCATTTGTGGCGGGAAAGGTTGTAATGTGTGCAAGTATACCGGTTGGCTTGAAATATTAGGTTGTGGTATGGTTGATCCAAATGTTTTAAACCTTAGCGGTATCGATAGCGAGAAATTTAATGGTTTTGCCTTTGGAATGGGCGTTGAACGTATTGCTATGTTGAAATATGGCGTGAAGGATTTGCGCTTGTTCTTCGAGAACGATGTTCGTTTCCTGAATCAATTTAAATCTGCTTATTAACT
>JAQIBQ010000334.1 GCA_027859005.1 Prolixibacteraceae bacterium
CACTTATATGTATCCTTCGAAATTGAATAGCTAACAGTTAATTAATTCTTTTAATTGTTAATCGTTCAATTTTATAAATATGAAAATCAAAATTATTTTGGGTTTTCTGCTTATGTCCATCGTTTCATATGGTGCAGAAAATAGTATTAAAGGAGTTGTTATGGAGAAAGAAAATCCACAACAACCCATTGTAGGAGCTAATATATACTGGCGAAATACAACGCAAGGAACAACAACAAATACAAATGGCGAATTTGAAATCGCAAAACCCGAAGGTGCACACATGCTGGTATCTTCCTTTGTAGGATACAATACCGAAATCAGTTACATATCAAGTGATAAAATCCTAGAAATTTTCTTGAGTAAAAACCTTGAACTAGGCGAAGTTCTTATTCAGGAACGCCAGAAAGGACAGTACATTTCTTCGTTAAGTCCCCTTCAAACAGCTAAAGTAACTGCATCGGAATTACAAAAAGCAGCATGCTGTAATTTGGCCGAAAGTTTTGAAACCAATGCGTCAGTAGATGTTAGTTTCTCAGATGCAGTAACTGGAGCCAAGCAAATTAAAATGCTGGGGTTGTCAGGAATTTATGTACAAACCATTGCTGAAAATATGCCATCAATAAGAGGTATGGCATCACCCTATGGCTTAGGATATATTCCTGGCTCGTGGATGGAATCAATTCAAATTTCAAAAGGAACCTCATCGGTTTTGAATGGATACGAAGCAGTTTCGGGACAAATAAATGTTGAGTACAAAAAACCATTTATAGATGAAATTCTTCATGTTAATCTTTACGGAAACGACGCCGAAAAAACTGAAGCCAATTTAAATTATGCCTATCAATTCAACGATAGCTTATCGACAATGATTTTGTTACATGCCGAAAATCACAGCAAAGAAATTGACGACAATAACGATTCGTTCCTAGATATGCCGCACATTCAGCAAATTAATTTCATGAATAGATGGTATAAAACCACCAAAGATGGTGGCGATATTCAACTTGCAATTAAAATCTTAGACGAACATCGTAAATCTGGACAAGTAGGTACTTTTAATAACGTAAATTCAAATTTGTACGGTATAGATATAAATACCAATCGATATGAATTCTTTTCAAAAGCAGGTTTTTTATTAAACAGAGTCGGTACAAGTATTGGTTTTCAACTATCTGGAAGCTATCACAATCAGGATGCTTTTTATGGTGCAAAGGAATATAAAGGAACTCAGTACAACACCTACTTTAACTTAATTTACCAAGGTAACTTTGGCACCGATTTACATACGTACAAAACGGGTGTATCATTCTTAGGAGATTTGTTTAACGAAAGCCTTAATAACAATGAAATGACACACCGCGAGTTGGTTCCAGGAGCCTATTTCGAATACAACTTCCACCTGAAAGAAAAATTTAATCTATTAGCTGGAATTCGTACTGATTATAGTTCTCTCTATGGAGTCTTTGTAACACCCCGTATTCATGCAAAATGGGACATTACCAATTGGCTGGCGCTTCGAGTATCGGCAGGAAAAGGTTATAGAACCTCTATCCCATTAGCTGAAAACAGTTATCTATTAGCCAGTTCTAGAGCGATAATAAGTGATGAACACCTGAAGCAAGAAGAAGCCATAAATATGGGATCGAGTTTGATCGCAAAAATTCCACTTGGTGAAAAAGAGATGACTTTGATGATTGATTATTACCGCACAAATTTCTTAAATCAAGTTGTAAGAGATGTTGATAGCGATGTACATCAGGTACGATTTATGAATTTAGATGGAAAGTCGTATTCCAATTCGTTTCAAGCTGAGCTTCTTTACGAAATTGTAAAAGGGTTAACGGTTAATGCTGCCTACCGTATTAACGATGTGAAGCAAACAATAAATGGAGAATTAAGAGAAATGCCTTTAACCAGCAGGTACAAAGGCATGCTAAGTTTAAGTTATGCCACACGCTTAGACAAATGGCAGTTCGATTTAACTAGTCAATTTAATGGTGGGGGTCGAATGCCTGATCCATCAGTAAAAAATGCACTGTGGAAGGAAGAATTTGCACCTTTCACAATTTTAAATGCACAAATTACCAAGAATTATAAGAATTGGAGTTTCTACGTTGGGAGTGAAAATTTAAGTAATTTCAGCATGGAAAATCCAATTATTGCATCGAATGATCCATGGGGAAACGATTTTGACGGATCTATGATTTGGGGACCAATTCATGGTCGTAAAATTTATTTTGGTTTGAGGTACACTTTAAAAAATTATAAATAAGAACACCCCTAAATTAGCTAACGCTGATCTTTGATTCCCTAAAGGGGACTAAAAAAAACCAAATAAAAATTTTAAAAAATAAAAAAGACAATTATACACATTTCGAAACAACCTCATTTCTGGGGTATTTGAGAAATTTAAAAAAAGTTATTATGAAAAGATTAGCATTCATTACAACCATTGCATTATTCACTGTTAGTCTATTGCAAACTAACGCAATAGCGGCAGGGAAGAAGAATAAAAAAACACAAACATTTATTGTTAGTATGGATTGTCAAGGTTGTGTAAATAAAATTGAAGACAATATTCCCTACGAAAAGGGCGTTAAAGATTTGAAAGTTTCGCTCGATAATAAAGAATGTACACTTACATACAGAACTGATAAAACAAATTCAGAAAAATTAATTGAGGCTTTTCAAAAATTAGGTTATAAAGCCGAAATTAAAAAAGAGAAAAATGAAGTTAAAAGTCAAAACATAGAACAAGGTGTTGGTGAACATGAAGGACACAATCATAACATGAAACATTGAGTTTTTTCACGTAAGGTAATTTCACATTTATGAATTAGGCTCTCGAAAGAGAGCTTTTTTTTATTTTATCTTTTCAAATGCAAGAAGCTATCCCTTCAAAAATTGGAATGGCTTCTTTCATTTTTGTTTATCATGCAATTACAACGGAATGTTCCCGTGTTTTTTGGGCGGATTATCGTCTCGCTTGGTTTGAGTCATGTCCAAAGCAGCAATTAACTTTTTACGGGTATCTTTAGGATAAATAATTTCATCGATGTATCCTAATTCGGCTGCTTTGTATGGGTTTGCAAAGTTATCGCGATAATCTTCTACACGTTTAGCTTTTGCTTCTTCATCTATTTCATTACGGAAAATAATGTTCACGGCACCTGCAGGTCCCATCACGGCAATCTCAGCCGATGGATAAGCAAAATTCACATCTGCACTAAGGTGTTTGCTTGCCATAACATCGTAGGCACCGCCATAGGCCTTACGAGTAATAAGCGTAATTTTAGGAACAGTTGCTTCGGCATAAGCGTACAATAATTTGGCGCCATGTTTAATTATACCACCGAACTCCTGAACCGTTCCGGGTAAAAATCCGGGTACATCAACAAAGGTTACAATTGGAATATTAAAGGAGTCGCAGAAACGTACAAAACGAGCAGCCTTCACCGATGAATTAATATCAAGAACACCAGCCAAATGTTGTGGTTGATTGGCAACAATCCCAACAGTCTTCCCATCCAAACGTGCATAACCAGTGATTATATTTTTTGCATAATGTGGCATTACTTCAAAGAAATGTGCATCGTCTGCTACTTTTGAAAGTAGCTCATGCATATCGTAAGGCTTGTTTGGATCGCTCGGAATCAACGTTTGTAAAGCTTCTTCAGCTCTATCAACCTTATCGGTTGTAGCTACTCTTGGAGCTTCATCGAGGTTATTCGAAGGCAAGAACCCGAGTAGCTCACGAATCATCATAATCGTATGTTCATCGTCGTTACCCATGAAATGAGCCACACCACTTTTTGAATTATGGGTCATTGGTCCACCTAATTCATCCTTCGTTACCTCTTCGTGTGTTACTGTTTTAATTACATCGGGACCAGTAACAAACATATAACTGGTGTCTTTCACCATAAAAATGAAATCGGTAATAGCAGGTGAATATACAGCACCACCTGCACAAGGTCCCATTATGGCTGATATTTGAGGAATAACACCCGATGCTTTAACATTCAGTTGAAAAATATCGCCATAACCAGCCAAACTTTCAACACCTTCCTGAATACGAGCACCACCTGAATCATTCAATCCAACAATAGGAGCTCCCATTTTCAGGGCTTTTTGCATTACTTTAATAATTTTGTCGGCATTAGTCCTACTAAGCGATCCTCCAAAAACGGTGAAATCCTGAGCAAAAACAAAAACCAAACGTCCATCAACCTTACCGTAACCACTAACTACACCATCACCCGGAATTTTATTTTCTTCCATCCCAAAATTGGTGCATTTATGTGTAACCATTCGATCCATTTCATTGAATGTACCAGGATCAAAAAATAAAGCAATTCTTTCACGAGCAGGTAATCGTCCTGTTTTCTTGTATTTTGCAATTCGTTCTTCACCCCCCCCTGCTTCTGCTTGTTTCTTTTTTTGTTCGAATAAATCGTATTTTTCTTGTGTACTTTGCATGGTTTCCTTTTTAGTTTTCTACTAATGGTTCAATTTCAACTAATTGTTGATTGCTCTCAACAGTGTCGTCGGCTTTAACAAATATTTCCGACACAATACCCTCTACAGGGCTTTTGTATTCACTTTCCATTTTCATTGCCGAAACAATAATTACGGTATCACCCTTAGCTACTTTATCGCCTTTGTTTACCAAAAGTTTCACAATTTTACCTGGCATGGGAGAAGTTATAATTGTCTCTTCTCCACCTAATTCGCCTTTATTTGCTGAACGGTAGCGTGCTTTTGCATCAATTATTTCAATCTCGTAATCGTTGCTACGAGTATTTACAATGTATTTATTTGGTGAATCGCCTTCAATCATTTCCATGTTTGTTGACTTCCCTTGATAAATTAAAGAGTATACTCCATTTTCAACTTTTGTTACGTCAATTTCATAGTTTCGATCACCAATTTTCACATTGTAAATTGATCCCTTTTTTTCTAGAATTTCGACCTTTTCAGTTCTATCTTTAATTTTTAATTCAAATGGCATAAGCTAAATTTAAAACCGGTTTACACTTTTCGATTTACTGTATTCTTTCCAAGAAGAAACAGCGTTAAAATTGTCTTTTGTGATACCTAATTTTGACGAATTTAATTTTTCAGCATAATCGAGATAAGCCACAAACATGGCTATGTCTTCACACTCTTGATTACAGTCTTCGCGCGTCATCAAATAATCTTCGTTATTCGGAATAAAATGGGTATTGTAGGTTCCGCTAACAAAATCGGAGGTATCCATTATTCGCTTTAAAAAAGGAATTGAAGTTTTCACTCCGGTAATTTTGTATTCGAAAAGGGCACGTTTCATTCGTTGAATAGCTTCGTCGCGAGTTTGAGCCCAAACAATAAGCTTAGAAATCATAGGATCGTAGTAAATTGGTATTTCATAACCTTCGTAAACATATCCGTCGGTACGAACACCAAGTCCCAAAGGTTCAGTAATGTGTTTGATTACTCCCGGACTGGGCATGAAATTATTGTCGGGGTCTTCGGCATATATTCTACATTCAATGGCATGTCCAAATTGTTTCAAATCTTCTTGCTTCCAAGTCATTGGTAATCCACTAGCAATTATTATCTGCTGTTTCACCAAATCAACACCTGTAACGCGTTCGGTAATTGGGTGTTCAACCTGAAGGCGTGTATTCATTTCAAGGAAATAAAAGTTGTGATCATCGTCGACTAAGAATTCAACCGTACCTGCGCCTACATAATTAACCGAACGGGCAGCAGCAATGGCTTGTTCACCCATTTTCTTTCTTAATTCTGGAGTCATTAAGGGTGATGGAGTTTCTTCAACCACCTTTTGATGACGACGTTGAACAGAACATTCGCGTTCAAAAAGGTGTATTACATTTCCATGTTCGTCTGCCAATACTTGAAATTCGATATGGTGAGGGGAATCGATGTATCTTTCGATGTAAACAACATCGTTACCAAAAGCTGTTCTAGCTTCTGATTTTGCCATATTAAAGGAACTTATCAGTTCACTCTCTTCACGAACCAAACGCATTCCTTTACCGCCACCACCGGCCGAAGCTTTCACCATTAATGGAAAACCAATTTCTTTAGCCACCCGTTGAATATCTTCGTTGGATTTCAGATTTTCGTTGGTTCCCGGTACAATATTAACTCCTGCTTTGATCATTATTTTACGGGCAGTAACTTTATCGCCCATTGACGATATTGCCTCTGGTGAAGGTCCAATAAATTTAATTCCAGCAGCAGCAACTCTGCGAGCAAAGTCAGCATTTTCAGAGAGGAATCCATACCCTGGATGAATTGCATCGGCACCAGATTTTTTGGCAACATCCAATATTTTATCAATATCTAAATAACTTTCGTTGGATGGCGAAGGGCCTATAAAATAGGCTTCAGTTGCGTACCTAACATGTTGTGATTTGCGGTCGGCTTTTGAATATACTGCTACACTTGCAATATCCATTTCGCGGCACGATCGCATAATTCTTACGGCTATTTCCCCTCGGTTAGCCACTAAGACTTTTCTAATCATTTTAAATATGGTTTAGTTTGCGTTGAAAAAATAGCATTTCATTAATTCATATCAAAATATGGAGATATGTTTATGCTTTCTGTTTCTCAACTTGTTAAAAAAACATCATGCATAAATATCCATTTATACAGTGTATGTAATTTGAAAACTAACTGTTAACAGAACACATTAACATTCATAATTGAATAAATGTTTAAATGTTTGTAGATCTACTATTTGAATTTCTGAGAGTAATATTCAGTAATTTCATCTTTCGTATTAATAATTAGAATTGGCATTATGATTTGATGATATTT
>JAQIBQ010000353.1 GCA_027859005.1 Prolixibacteraceae bacterium
TAACATCTGGATTACAACGAACTTTGGCATCACAAACATTGTAGTGGTGAACGACCCTGCAAGAGCTCCAATATTTAGATACTATCGCTATTTTGACCAAGATGGGATTGGCAATATTACATTCAACCTTCATTCAATTTTTTGCAACCTAAAAGGAGAAATTCTCATGGGAGGAATGGGAGGATACATTAAAACCGCTCCTACCCCCATTCAATACAAGCAATCTAACTCAAAAGTGATATTCACAGCATTGAAAATTAGCAACAATCAGATTGATGTGGGAGAAGCCATTGGAAACAATCGTATTATTTTACCCAAAAACATACAATTGGCAAGAGAGATAACACTGGATTATTCAGACAACAACTTTTCCATTGATGTTTCATCCATGAATTATGAATCCCCACACAAAACCAAATTCGCTTACCGACTTTCGGACGATGCCAATTGGATAAAGCTGGCAGGAAACACAATCTACTTTAACAAACTTCCAGCTGGTGTCTATAACCTTCAAGTAAAAGCAAGCAATAATGGAGGAAATTGGATCAATGAATCTTCTAACTTAATAATTCGTGTGAATCCACCATTTTGGAAATCTACTCGTGCTTATATACTTTACCTGTTAATCTTTTTTATTATCAACGCTGTAATCATCATTCACACTCATAAAAAGAACAAATTAAAGTTGCAGATGCAGTCCTTGAAACTGAACATTGAAAAACAACACGAAATCAATGAAGCAAAGATGCGCTTTTTCACCAATATCAGTCATGATCTGCGAACACCTCTCTCACTTATTATCACACCGCTCGAGAAACTTTTAGGAACAGCTGTTCTTGACAAAAGCATAAAAGAAGATATAAAACTAATCCATCGAAATGCGGTATTTATGGTGGATGAAGTAGACCAATTGCTTGATTTAAGAAAATTGGAAAATGGAGATAGTATCTTAAACCTGTCACATGGTAATCTACCTGAACTTGTTAAAGAAATTTGCAACTCATTTGACAGTTATACAAATAAAAAGAATATAAGCCTTGATGTCATTCTAAAGTCAAGTTCAATAAGAATGGACTTTGATAAAAACAAGATACAACGTATTGTGATGAATATATTATCGAATGCTTTCAAATACAATGTCGAAAACGGAGGTGTTGTGGTAACCATTGACCGGGTACTTGGGCCTGAAGGTGAACTCGCAAGAATACAGGTTGCTGATACGGGTATTGGTATCCTTGACAAAAACAAAACAAAAATATTTGAACGGTTTAATCAAGAAGCCCGCGATTCTGTCTATATCGGAAATGGTATTGGTCTACACATAGTGCAGGAGTACGTGCTATTGCATGGAGGAAAAGTAGAAGTGAAGGACAATATCAATCGGGGCAGTGTTTTTATCGTCACATTACCCATTTCAACAACACATCAGCAGCTTATTGAACCAGAAGTTGTTAATATCGACAACCAAATTATTGAAGAGAGAGAAGAAGAATTGCCCATTTTGGTGGTTGAGGACAATGATGATTTTAGGCAGTTCATCATCAATTCCTTAAAAGAACATTATCCGGTAATGGCAGCATCTAATGGCAAGCAGGCACTTAAAATGATGGCAAAACAACCTGTCCAAATGGTGATCAGCGATATTATGATGCCGGTAATGGATGGTCTTGAACTTTGTAATTTCATCAAAGAAGATATTCGTTTTTCCCATATCCCGGTGATATTATTGACAGCCCGTACTAGCAATGAACACATCCTAAAAGGCTTGAAAGAAGGTGCCGATGACTATATTACCAAACCATTTAACCTTGATATTTTATTACTTCGTATCAACAAAATAATCGAATGGGGTAAGAATAACCATAAAGCGTTTAAAGCAGCAGAAATTGAACCAAGCGAAATAACCATAAGTTCGCTTGACGAACAACTAATTAGTAAAGCTATTGCATTGGTCGAGGAAAATATGAGTGATCCCGATTACTCGGTAGAGAAACTTAGTACAGATGTAGGAATGAGCCGTGGCCACTTTTACAAAAAACTTGTTGCAATCACCGGTAGAGCCCCTATTGAATTTATCAGAACTTTACGAATAAAGAGAGGACGGCAATTTATTGAGAAAAGTCAACTAAATATATCGGAAATAGCTGATAAAATAGGGCTTTCGCCTAAGCAGTTTGCAAAGTATTTTAAAGAGATGTACGGCGAACTCCCATCTTCATATAATAAACAGCTCAGGTCTCACAACGCCTCAAATAGTTGAAAATCAAATGAGAAAGCATCACTAACTTTCAATTATATAGTCTTTGCAAAAAAAAGCCAACTACTGCCCCGAAGAAAACTCGGGGTAGACTGTTATTCTCGTTTTT
>JAQIBQ010000388.1 GCA_027859005.1 Prolixibacteraceae bacterium
GACAAATAGCTCCATAGGAGCGGAATATTTGTAGCCCTGGGTTTTAACCCGGGGTAGAAAAGAACACAGATGAAACCGGCCGCAATATTTATTTAATAAAAGAGTGAACGTTGTACGGCCGGACATGTAGAAATGTATTAAAATAAAAGCTTGTAATTCACTGCCCTACAGTGTTGTAATAAAACATGTCATTTCCGAGGCCAAGGAACGAGAACGAAACAATCTGTCGGGAATAGAAGTAAACAGATTGCTTCACTCGATAAAAATCGAGTTCGCAATGACGTCCAAATTTTTCGTGTCATTTCGACGAGGAACGAGGAGAAATCTGACCATACGATGAAGCATTGACTTTACATGCACAGATTTCACTTAGCTATGCTTTCCTCGAATCAAAGATCAACGGAGTCAAATGACAATTTTCAGGCTTTATGCTAAGCGTTATTTTCTTTATTTAAATAAAAAATTGATCAGAATTCTCCCAGTGCTTTCTTCATTAAAGGCAGAGCTTCTTCCAAAATGCTTTTGGGGCAACCCATGTTTAAACGTATATATTTTTCACCTCCCTTGCCAAACATGTTTCCCGGACTTAATCCTAGTCCTCCTTTAACCAAGGCTTCAAAAGCCTTTTTGGGTTCAATGCTTAAATCCGAAACATCGATCCATAATAAATAGGTTCCTTCGGGTTTCATTACTTTTAATTTGGGCAAATGCTCACTTAGGTAGGCTTCGATGTACTTGTAGTTTTCTTCTAAATAAACCAACAACTGACTCAGCCATTCATCACCGTGGGTATAGGCAGCTTCGGTTGCAACCAAACCAAAGAAGTTTCCCGATGAAATGTGCGTGGCACGCATTAGTTTGTTGTAAGCGTGTAGCAGCTTTTTGTTGGGGCAAATCATAAATGCCGATGATAAGCCTGCAATGTTAAAAGTTTTACTGGCCGACATGGTGGTGATGCTGTTTTGTGCAAATTCTTCGGAAATACTTGCAAAAGGAACATGTTTGTAGCCTTTGTAAATTAAATCGGCATGAATTTCATCCGATACAATTAAAACATCGTTTTCAATACAGATGTTTCCTAATTCGGTAAGTTCATCTTTGGTCCAAACCGTACCGCCCGGATTGTGTGGATTACACAGCAACAACATTTTAGTATCCTTGTCGATCTTCGATTTCAAATCTTCGAAATCAAAACGATACCTTCCATCTTCAAGCTTTAATTGGTTTTCGACCATCACTCTTCCGTTACCTTCAATAACATGAAAGAAAGGAAAGTAAACAGGCGGTTGAACTACAATTTTATCGCTTGGTTTTGTAAGTGAAAGAATTAAGGATGAAAGACAGATAACCACATTCGGGCTATAGGCAATCCATTCTTTTTGAATTTCCCAATTATGGCGGCGCAAAAGCCAACTTTGGATTGAATTGTAATACGAATCGGGTTTTTTAGGATAACCGTAAACTTCGTGAGCTGCTCTTTCTTTTACAGCATCGACAATGAATTTGGGAGTACGAAAATCGGTATCGGCCACCCAAAGTGGAATTACATTGGCATTTCCAAAAATTTCTTCTCTGCTATCGTACTTTTCGCAATTGGTATTGGTGCGGTCAATAATTTCGTCGAAGTTGTATTTCATTTTATATTTTTTCTAATTTTTCATAGGATCTTTTCCCTCAATATTGGGCTAAAGCCCATTTGTATAAGAGCCATTAATTACCCCGACATAAATGACGGGGCTATTTATGCTTCACCAATTATAAGCCCAATGTAATTTATTGTTTGGACAATTGTGAAATTCAATAGTAAAAGATACAAGTGTATCTGTTTAGTTCGAAATCCACGTTGTTCCATTAAATTCAAGCTTCTCGAGGTAATTTCTGTTTTGTTTATCTTTTTTGATACGCAGTATAAAGTCGAATTTATTTAAAGCAAGGCATAAATCAAAATCGCTTGCTGGAGAATGATCTATGTTTTTAGGATCGAGTAAACGAGCTCCGTCACCAGTTCTTAAAATTTCAACCATTTGTTCAAAGCTAGTTGCTTTGCCCTGTAGTTCGTTTTCTATGTATTGGCCGCAAAAATCGTCTTCCTGTGAATTTCTTAATCCTTCGTAGCCCATTGCTACTAATGAAACCTTATTCGGATTAGTATATGAAATGTAATTCGCTATTGCTTTCGCATTTACAAAACTGCCCGTAAGTATTTCCGATGCATTTGTTGCCAATGCTATTCCTTGTGTTCCTGAGCTAGTTGTATGTACAATCGTTTTTCCTGTAAAATTTTCGTTTAGAATATGAGTTGGAGAGTTTCCAAAGTCGAAGCCTTCGCATTTCTTCTCGTGTCTTTCGCCAATAAGAATGAAATTGGGATTAAGTTGCTTCATTGCATAAGCTTGTTCAATTGATCCAACAGGGTAAACTCTTTGTGCGCCATTGGCAATTAGGTAGCATTCAACCGAGAATGCTCGAAAAACATCTATAATTACCGTTGTTCCTTCCGCTTCCCTTGCCCCATCTAGTAAATCCAGTTGTTTTATTTTCATTTTATATAGTGTAAAAAGTACTTTTAATATTAGTTTTCAATTTCTTAACAAAGGGTTATGTTGAGCTGTAATGCTTTTAAAACAAGCAGTTCTGACGTCACTTCCCGTTCTCTAGATTATAATTATTACAATTAACAAATTCTTAACGCATGTTATTCAGCATGGTGCTGTAAAACATGTTATGTTTGCATCGTTATAAACAATTAAAAAATGAATCAAATGAAAACAAAAGTATTTTATTTAACAACAAGAATCATGGTAGCTGTGGTTTTGTTGGCAATTTTAGCGGTAAAAGCATTCGCAGGTGAGACTCCTAAATTAAAAATGGTGCCTTATTCTGCCGATAAAGCAATTATTTCTGTAGACAATTCACTTAATGCAGTTTCTGAATTAACT
>JAQIBQ010000402.1 GCA_027859005.1 Prolixibacteraceae bacterium
GTGCATTTCTTCTTGGTTTTTGCTGTCGAGGATGCCAGTTGGTTCGTCGGCAAAAATTACGGATGGATTATTGATTAAAGCTCGTGCTGCAGCAACCCGTTGTTTTTCTCCACCCGAAAGTTCATTGGGTTTATGTGTTAATCGATCTTCAAGGCCTAAAAACCGAAGTAATTCAGTGGCTCTTTCTTCAACTTTCTTTTTCGATTTGTTGGCAATAAATCCAGGAAGGCAAACATTTTCAAGTGCAGAAAACTCAGGCAGTAAATGATGAAACTGAAAAATAAATCCAATGTGTTGATTTCGGAAATTGGCCAATTCTTTTTCATTTAATTTCAGAGGGTGTTTTTCATCAATTGTTAAGGTGCCTTTATCGGGCTGACTTAATGTTCCTAGTATCTGAAGGAGTGTAGTTTTTCCGGCGCCACTGGCACCAACAATCGAAACAATTTTGCCCTTGGGTATTTCAAGGTTTATGTTTTTCAGAACCTGTAACGATCCAAACGATTTACTTATGTTTTTGGCTGTAATCAAAATTTACGTATTAAAAATTAGTATTAAATAGCCAACGTATAATAGGAATAAAATAGTGCCTTCAACTCTTGATATTCTGCCTCCGCTCAATTGCTTGTATCGAACGGAAATAGTATTTTCATTCTTCTTTAAAAGGTAGCCTAGGGGTAAAATAAAAATAAAAAGGAGAAGGTAAACTCCCATCATTACATATAAATCCAATTGGAATTCAGCAAAATTAAGTGGTATAGAGTGTATGCCTGATGTAATTCCAATAACTGCAAATACATTAAAAATATTTGAGCCCACAATATTTCCAACAGAAATATCGGTTTCTTTTTTAAATGCGGCAACAATCGAAGCTGTTAATTCAGGTACACTTGTTCCAAATGCAACAGCAGTTAAACCAATTATACGTTCACTTACTCCCATTGATAATGCAATAATTTTAGCATTATTTACCAAAAGTTTTGAGCCAAATGCCAAACCAACAGATGCTACTAAAACAAAACCAACGTAAACCCATATTTTATGTTTATTAGAAGGTTTTGGGATTGAATTTGTTTGAGGAAATTTTTTGGAGCTTTTCAAGGAACTTATTATAAATGCAATAAGAAGTAAGAATAAAGCAATTCCTTCGATATGGGTAATGACTCCACTGTACATTGTAATGTATAACGCAATACCAGAGATAAACATTATAGGCCAGCTGCGCTTAATCGATTGTGCAGCAACAGGCATGGGTAAAATCACTACAGTTAGTGCAAGTACTAAAGCGATGTTGGCTATGTTTGAGCCAATTACATTACTCACGGCTATATCAGGAGAGCCTGATAATGCCGCGCCCAAACTAACAACTAATTCGGGAGCAGAAGTGCCAAAGGCTACAACAGTTAATCCAATAACAAGCGATGAAATTTTGAAATGATTAGCTAGAGCTACGCTTCCTTTTACTAACAAGTCGCCACTAAACACTAAAACAAGGATGCCAAAAATTAGAAGGCTCAAATTAATCAATAACGAGCTGTCCATTAAAGTTTGATGTTTTTAGCTTTATCGATGTTCTTTTTTATTTTTTGAACATCTTTACCCAAAGAGTTATTTACATCTTTTAATTCGTTTTGAATATCGGAGGTTGAGTTATCGAACTCTCGTTGAATTTCGTTGGTTGCTTTTCGGAATTCACGTACTCCTTTTCCCATCATCTTGGCAATTTCAGGAATCGATTTGGCACCAAAGAATATAAGCGCCAAGGCCAACACCAAAATTATTTCTTGTCCACTAATAAAAAGTATGTACATAGCTTTTGTTTTTGCAAACCACAAATTTAGACGAATTCCTTTGAATAATACAATTTGGATGCTTTAATGTTTTCTTATTTCATTTTAGAAGAATTTTCGATACATCATAAACAATTTTTCAGCCCTTTTAATTTAGGTCGAATGAAATACTAAAAAAATCTTTTAGTATTTTTGAAATTACTTATCTAACTACAACTTTTACTA
>JAQIBQ010000425.1 GCA_027859005.1 Prolixibacteraceae bacterium
AACAACAAACTCAAACCGACTCTTAAGTCTCTCAGAGCTCTACGAACATTTTGGAGAATCGCCAAAACTGCTGACAGAGATTCGTTATAAAACGATACGGGGTTTACCGAATGCTTACGATCTAAAAGGGAATTTTATTCAAACCAATTCAAAATTCAGTGAAATAATCGGGTACTCGTTATTTGAACTAACTACAAAAACAGTATACGAGATAACTCATTCAGAGGATATTGATATTACTAAAAGTTTTTATTCCGATTTTATTGGAAAAGGAAATGAACGTGCTGAATTAGAAAAAAGATACGTACATAAAAATGGAAATATCGTTTGGGTATTTATGTCGATATCGTTGATTACAAAACAAGATAATTCGTCAGATTTTTTTGTAGCGCACATTCAGGATATTACTCAAAAGAAAGCCGACGAAGAGCTGATACGAAAATTATCGAAATCGGTAGAGCAAAGTCCTGTAATGGTTGTAATTTCTGATTTGGATGGAAAATTGGAATATGTTAACTCAAAATTTGAGGAAATTACAGGCTATGCTTTTGCAGAAGTTAGAACAAAAAATCCACGAATTTTAAGCTCCGAGTATCAAGATCAAGCATTTTATGAAAAACTTTGGGAAACTATTGAGGCTGGTAAAATATGGACAGGTGAATTCGTGAATAAGAAAAAGAATGGAGAAGAATATTGGGAGTCGGCATCCATCTCAGCCATAATTGACAGTCATAATAAACCAACACATTACCTGGCTATAAAACAAGACATAACAGCTCAAAAATTAATGGAAAAGGCGCTAATTATTGCCAAAGAAAAAGCAGAAGAATCGGATCGGTTGAAATCGGCTTTTTTGGCCAATGTTTCGCACGAAATCAGAACACCGATGAATGGAATTCTTGGCTTTTCAGAGCTTCTTGAGGAAGATAATGTTTCGCAAAACCAGCAACATGAGTACATTAAAGTTATTCGCAAAAGTGGACATCAATTGTTGGGTATTGTAAGTGATATACTCGATATTTCAAAGCTTGAATCGGGACAATTGAGAATAACCAATGAGGTTTTCTCTGTTTATGATTTATTCCATGAGTCACTGTTGATTTTTGAAGATCGGATTAAGAAAAATAGTAAATCAATTACTATTGAATTGAAAGCATCTGCCGATGAAACTGTCTTTATTAAAACAGACCGATTAAGGCTAACCCAAATTCTACAAAATTTACTATCGAATGCCGAGAAATTTACAGAGAAAGGTTCGATTGAATTTGGTTATGAAATTTCAAACGATCATTTACACGTTTTTGTTAGCGACACAGGCAAAGGCATTGAATATGAGAATATTGAATCAATTTTTGATCGATTCAGACAAGAAGACGAAGCTATTTCAAAAGCATTTGGAGGTACTGGTTTAGGTTTGAGTATATCGAAAGGCCTGGCGAAATTGTTGGGAGGAGAAATTTCAGCGAAATCGAAAATCGGGGTAGGATCAACTTTCTCTTTCTTTATAAAAATTGAAGGTTCAACTGAAACACCTTTGGTTAACCAGGCAGATAACGACAACAATATGCAGTTTAATGGTGAAATAATTCTTATAGTTGAAGATGTTAAGGAAAATTATGATTTATTACATGAATACCTAACCTCACGAAATTTGACTGTAATTCGTGCCGAAAAAGGAATTGAAGGGATTGAAATTTGTACCATTCGTAAAGATATTCAACTGGTGTTAATGGATATTAAATTACCCGACATAAATGGGTACGATGCAACCATAGCCATAAAAAGAATAAATGCACATTTGCCAATTATTGCACAAACAGCCTATGCCATGGAAAATGAGAAACAGAAATGTTTAGATGCTGGCTGTGACGACTATTTATCAAAACCCATCCAATTTAAAAAATTGAATAAAGTATTAGCAAAGTATATAAATTAACGTGAGTTCGACCTAAACATTCCTCTTCGTATTTTATTTACAGGCGACTACATAATTTATTTTTGGTCATTTCCCGATAAATCGGGACTTCGCTTCGCTGCGAGTCATTGGTCTTTAGGAAAATTAAATGTAGAGTCAATAAATGACTTTTTTCTAATAACAATTGACTAGTCAGCTCTGCCATAACCGAAGAATTCTTTTTTAATATCTGAATTTCAATAGTATACTATTTTTCCTTATTTCGAGCTGACGATAAATTAGCGAGAATGTTATTGACTTCCAGGTGATTGATTCAATAGCAACCAGTATAGTCCTAAATTGCCTACAGCCTGAACAAACTTATCAAAATCGACTGGTTTTACGATGTAACTGTTTACCCCAAGTTTATAACTCTCGATAATATCTTTTTCCTCTTTCGATGAAGTTAAAACAACAACTGGTATATGCATCAGATTATTCGTTTCTTTAATAATTTTTAATACTTCGAGTCCGTCAATTTTTGGTAATTTCAAATCGAGTAAAATTATTTTTGGTGCTTTTGCTGTTTGCCTGCCTGCGAATTTTCCTTTGGCAAAAAGAAAATCCAATGCTTCTTCACCATCTTCAACGTGCACAAGGTTATTGGCCAAATTTTGTTTTTTCAGTGCTCGTATGGCCATTTCAGCATCGTTGGGATTATCCTCAACCAACAATATTTCAACTTGATTATTATTCATAACTATCTGTTTAATTTTGGTATCGAAAAATAAAATGTAGCTCCTTTACCTTCTTCTCCATCAGCCCAAACATTTCCTTTATGTCTATGTATTAATCGCTCAACAATGGCCAAACCTACGCCCGTACCTACAAAATCTTCGGCTTTATGTAAGCGTTGAAAAATACCAAATAACTTATGTTTGTAAATGGGATTAAATCCAACGCCTGAATCTTTTACAAAGTAGACAATTTCATCGTCATTCAACTGAAAATCAACTGATATTTCTTTACTTTTTTTAGGCTTCGAGTATTTAATGGCATTTGAGATTAGGTTCACCCAAACCTGACGAATGGAAGTTTGATCGGCGAAAACATGAGGTAATTGTGTAACCTGAAATTTGAACTGTTTTTTTTCTTCAGGTAATGCTACGTCATCGAAAATATTTCTAACCAAGGTTTCCATATCAATATTCGAATAATTTAATTCGTTTCTGGAAACACGCGTTAATAGCAATAGATCAGTAATGAGGTTGTCCATGTTCTTCGCATTATCGCGTATTATTTTAAGTAAACGCCTTCCTTCATCTCCTAAAGTTTCAGCATAATCATCAACTAAAAACTGTGAAAAACCATTTATGGCACGAAGAGGTGCCCTTAAATCGTGTGAGACGGTATATGAAAAAGCTTCCAATTCTTTATTGGCTAATTCAAGCTTTATGGTCTGTTGTTCTAATACATTCGATTTTTCATTTAAATCTTCTACGATGTTGAGAAGTGCATTTTGACTATCGGTAAGCTCTTCGGTTCGTTCAATTATACGTTGTTCAAGTTTTATATTTAGTTCTTTTATTTCTTCTTCAGCTTTTTTCTGTTTAGTAATATCATAACCAATACTTAATACGCAAGGTTCTCCTCCAATTTCAATTTTTTCAGAAGAAAACAAAATTATTCGATAATCACCTGCTTTATTACGCATTTTCTCATCTAAAACAGTGTCGCTTGGTGTGGCATCTAC
>JAQIBQ010000521.1 GCA_027859005.1 Prolixibacteraceae bacterium
CACCGATACGTTACCTAGATAGTTTTCTTCCACCATTTGATAAAAACGCTTCACCATTAAATGCCCCTTCCCTTTTGTCATAAGTCCATCATCAGCAGGATAAAGCTTAGCACAATAGGTCAAAATCAGATCTAAAATAGATCGCAACATTTCGATGGAACCGTTTTCTTTATCTTCAGCCTCGTTAATCCCTTTCAGAAATAGTTCTTTCAGAAATAGTTCATCCTCTTTTAAATTTAAAATCAATGGCGGATTATTTTGTTGAATGGTATAAAAGAAGGGAAATTCAATCAACCGGTTTTGATTGTTCCTGTTCAGAAGATAAAACTCAGCCGTAAAAATAAAGATGAAGCCTTCGATATCATGCGATAATTCAAGCTTATGTGCTTGCCCCGGAGATAACAAGAAAAAGCATGGAGGTTGAATTTCATATTTGTTGCTATCGATCACATGAAAACCAGTACCCTTTTGTAGAAAAAGTACTTCAAAAAAATCGTGCCGATGTGGGTATTTAACCTGGAAATGGCGTTTCGCATCGAACACCTCAACCTGAAACTGTTGACTTTTCCGCTCAGGCGAACTAAAGTTATGCAGGCTATAAATTGGTATTTGATTGCTCTCATTCATTGCGTGCTAAATTAAGTATTTCTGTAGATTGTTTTATTTGAGCTCTAAATTTAATAGAAGCTTTCAATATCAGATTTGCAATACCCATGAGAAACAGACGCTTTGAAATAAACCACTAAGCAAAAATGTTTTCTAATCCGGAATCTCTTATAAACAAACAAGTGGTTTGGGTTTCGGCAACCATTCGATCCATAAAACCGAAATTTGGATTGGCTTCTAGTCCAAAAATATTTAAATCTGCTGCAGGAGATTTTTTGATTAATTCATTGAAATTATCGACATAAATAGCAACTTCGGTTTTTGGTAAACGAGCTTGATCGATCAAATCGTCCATGAATTTTGATGCTTGTTCTTTTTGTTCTTCATTTTCAACTACTGTGACTAAACGAATTCGAGCCTTCCAATTCCTTTGTAGTTTATGGGCAACAAGTATCGACAGATCAAGGTTTCCAATATCCCATGAAATTTTCCAGTTAGGAGCTCGATTTCGAATCCAAACATTAATGGTTTTTCTTTCTCCTAACCCGTATTCCAAATGCTGAGAATAGATTAAAACACCAATTTGTAAGCGAGCTGCTTCTTCAATAATTTCATTAAATCTTCCTGAATAAACATCTCGGTTTATCATGTTCAGAAAAATTATATTTGGTTTAATAAATGAACCTTGATAGGCCTGATTGGCTATGTTTATTCCGTCAATAAAATCGTTGGTTTTAAGCGCTGCCCATGTAGAAAAAACTTTACTTTTGTGAAATTTTTCTGAGAGTTCACTTACCTCTTCAGCCAGTTCCTCACTTGTTTCCTTCGGACTAATTCCTAACAACTTTATTGAACCTTAAGGATACGCTACATTTTTGAGAAATGAAAATACAGCTCTTATGGTTTTCGGGTTACTAATTGGGATTAAAAGGTTAGGTTTCCATGCACGTTCCTGAGTGGTTGATAATAATGAAGTACGTTTAGCGGCCCATTCGGCAAATGACACAAACAATCCACTCCGCACATCTTCGAAAGGAGTGACCAATTTTCGTTGCAATAATATGCCATACACTAAAACAACTACTGCTACTGAAATCAAACTAATTGTTGGATTGATAATAAACATCGCTAAAACTGAAGTAATTAAGCCAAGCCAAGGAACCCATTTACGAACCCGAAATAAGGGACGAAAACTAATTAATCCCAATTTCTGTTCTATAATCACCACCACATTTAGCATGGCATAGGTAATTAGAAAAAACATGGTAACCAATGGAGCGACTGCATTCAAATCGCGAAGCAACATGGTAAGAAAAACTAAAACCCCAGTCACAATCATTGCATTTCGGGGTTGCCCCGTTTTATCAGTTGCACCTAACCACTTTCCCGCAGGTAGAACACGATGTTCTCCCATAGCGTATAGTATTCGGGACGATCCAACCATCGATGCCAAAGCAGATGAAAATGTGGCACCTAAAACACCTGCAATCACAAGAGGAGGAAATAATGATTTATCAATCATTATATTGTAATTATTCAACAATTCATCAGTACTTGCCGAACGAGCAATCCAATAAGCCAAAACCATGTACACTATAAAACTTATACCAATAGCCATTAAAGTTCCTATAGGAATACTTTTTCGAGGATCCTTTAACTCTCCCGACATGTTTGCACCTGCCATAATTCCTGTAGCTGCTGGAAAAAATACAGCAAATACGATCCAAAAATCGGCACCAGATAAATTATTTTCATTCGCCCTTTCAAATGTTCCCCATTTTAAAACATCGGTTGTACTGAATTGCATTGAACCGTAATAAGCAGCTAATACAATTACAATTAGCGATGATACAATAATCCCCATAATAAGGTACTGTGTTCTTATGGCTAAATCGGCACTTTTATAGGCAATTGCATAAAGGATAATAAAGACAATGATATCAATTAAAAATGCATTGTGTGCAGGGAATATCATCAACCAACCTTCCCTGAAACCGAAAATATACATGGTAACAGCCATTCCTTGAGAAACATATCGTGGAATACCAAGACTTCCTCCTACTTCAAGACCTAATGATTGAGAAATGATAGCATATGCACCTCCTGCACCAATTTTAATGTTGGTAGTAATTGATGACATTGATAATGCAGTTGTAATTGTAATAAAGAATGAAATAATTATGATTAGCCAGGCTCCGAGCAGACCAGCATTACCTACGACCCAACCCAAACGGAGGTACATAATTACACCAATTACAGTGAGCAAGGTTGGAGTAAAAACGCCTCCAAATGTTCCAAATTTTTTAAGTGATTTTTGAGGTTCCATTGGTTAATTCAATGGAACTAAAATAGGGTTTTTTAAGTGGAAAGCGATTTGTTTGGTAGTATTTTATAGAAGTATCAACTTTTAAGAAAAGAAAAATCACTAGAACAACAGGGTAAATTCATGTTTAAATGAAATTTGTTTCTATGTTTCAGATTTGCCTTGTCGGGCAGACTTTCATTTTTATTCGCAAAATATAAATCGAAGGTGTTCTTGAAAACTCCGTATTTGGCTTGCCCCAAAAAAACCGTCTGACCGAACGGGCAAGGAAACAAGAATTTCAATATGAACAAATTGAATGTCTAATAGCTAAGATAATCGACCTTTAAAATCACTATAACTAAAAGCCCTGACAACCTGATATGTTCCATCCGTTTTCAAAATGCCAATATCGGGATGCTTTACCCCATTAAACATGGTGGTTTTCACCATGGTGTAGTGAATCATATCTTCCAAGATAATATCATCGCCAATCTGCAATTCTCTCTCAAAGTTGTAGACTTCCATATAATCACCAGCCAAACAACTTACCCCACCAAGTCGATAAAGATGTTTACTTTCTGAACCTGCTTCCGTGGCACCTAAAACATTAGGTCGATAAGGCATTTCTAAGGTATCGGGCATATGAGCTGTAAACGACACATCGAGAATAGCAGTTTTCACGCCACCATTTTCAACAATATCAAGCACTTTTGAACGCAAAATTCCTGTTTGCCATGCGAAAGCGCTTCCAGGTTCGAGAATAACTTCTACACCATGCTTTTCTTTAAATGCCTTTAAAACCTTAATTAGATGAGCTGTATCGTAATCGTTTCGAGTCATAAGATGACCACCTCCCATGTTCACCCATTTCACTTTATTCAGTAAATGCCCAAATCGAAGTTCCAATTGCTCGATCGCTTTTTCGAGACTGAAAGAACTCGATTCGCAAAGCACATGAAAATGTAGTCCGTCCACTCCTAG
>JAQIBQ010000529.1 GCA_027859005.1 Prolixibacteraceae bacterium
GCTTTGAAATTTAAACGTTCAGCAGTTTCATTAAAGTTTTCTTTTGTTAAAAGATTTTCGATATAAGAAATGTTATTTCTCCAAAACAGTATTTCTTTTTGCTGCTTGTTCAATAAACGTTCTTTGTACCAATCGCTTTCTATAACATATTCGCGCGTAAACATTTTACGAATTTCAGGATGCTCTCTGTCCATTCCTTTGTATTCACCATTAATCATTATGCTTACAATAGCTTTTAATTGGGGACACAAAGCTTCGTAGGTTCCATCTTTCATTAAACCTTCGGCTACACGAACTTGTGTTACTGATAAATTCTTTATTGAATCGGCATACGTTTTCAGATCCTGTAATTCAGGTCTAAGCATATCTTCGGTAAACACTGCATCGGGATTACTAAATATTCGTCCTAAGAAATGATGCACAAATTTCAAAGTAATTCTATATCCTAATAAACTTGCTTTAATAACTTCACCTTCGAACTCAAAATCGTTAACTTTTTCGAAATATCCATTTTCGATTAAGAATTTTGGATCTTGCTCAGCAACCGACATACGTGAAATCACTTCGGGCATAAGTAAACTCACGTCATGATCGACCTTATATTTTGGTCCAACATAACCAGCTGCAGAAATAAACGGCTCGTATCCTGTCAAAATGTATGAAAGAAAAGCATTGTTTAAATCTGTTGAAGTTAACAAGTTATTGAAGGTGATTTACCAGTAATGCTACAAATGAAATCGATAAAAAGCTCAGGCAATTCCTGATAGTGTATTGGATTATAGATAGCCAAAGGCGGAACATTATTCTTCTCATCGGCCGGATTATTTCTTCTTCCTGGCAACACAGAGATTCCGGGTTGATGCAATGGTTTGCCAACTGGTATTTTTCTATAAATTCGAGTACAGGTTTCAGCCAAATATTTCTCAACTGGATTCGAAATATCGGGACGAATTTGTAAGTAACGTGGATTTTGTGAAGGGACACCATTCACCAAACGAGGTTCTGATGGCACCACCAAATAATCGGGTTTACTAGTGTTCAAAAAGTTATTGATTAAATCTTTAACAGGCTGGGTGTACAAGTCGAAACCAATTGTATCGTCTTTAATTTCTCGAACCTGATCACGGTTTAATGGCTCAAAGTTTGAGAAGAAAGAGTTCGGACTAGATAAGTCTATCTCACCTTGTTTGTCGTACCCCTTATGCACGCAATCATCGGGACGTTGAAACAACCTCGATTCACAATTGGTTAACATTTTAACACTAGAATTTTTATAATTAGAGTTAAGATATTCCAATTGACTAGATGGCAAAACTATAGAAGCAGAAATATCGTCTTCTGCTTGAACTTTTGAGGCAGGATAAAAATCCTGACGCAATTGAAAAATTCGCCATGCTTGATTCGTATCATTTCCAACCCGTAAGTAATTGGTTATTAGCTTACGGCTACCAAAACGCAGTTCATTTCCATCTTCACCGTTAATTTGATCAACTGAGAAATAATCTTTCCAATGTTGATCCCATTCAATATGATACCTTCTCTTTATTATGTAAACAACATCTTTAATACGCTGAGGAACAGAATCGAGCCAATCGTTATATTCGTCGGTATACTCATCTGATGGAGTAAGCAGTTTAATTAATGATCCTAGTGATCTGGATGGATCAAGTATGGTTCGTGGAGCTTTTTGGTATTCAAATTTATTTTTGAAACGTTTTGAAAAATCCTTTTCCAAAATAGCTTCTATTCGTTCAAAATCGGATGATAAATCAGAAACATATACCGGCCCTTGAAGCATTGCATCAAGTATCGATTTCGATATTTCAGATTTTCCGCCGCCAGAAACCGTGCAAGGTTTATGGCAGAATGTACCTTCGGCAATGGTACCAGTTAAATGCCAATGACTGCCATTTAACCTTTTACGCATTTGAATTTTATACCCCGAAGGAAGAATATAATAGTTTTGTGGCAATAATTTAATTGACTTCTGCTCGCCATCATTTGTCCATGTAATGGATTGTTCAAATAAGTTGAAATCAGCATCCTCTGGAACATAAAGAATGTTTTGATGGAGATTATCGATTGCATATCCTTCAGGCTGAATGGTCAATAGATTGGTATACATCGAAACCAATCCAGCAAACGTAAGGTGGTTCGTTGGGAACCTATCGTCTAATGAAAAACGTTCACCTAAGTCGTAACTAGGATAAGCTAATGCACCTCCAGCATGTTCCTCTTCAGACAATCCATATAAATTTGCAGAATAGCTTATTTGTGTTTTTACTTCTTTCTTACAGTATCCAAAATAGTTATCGGCAATAATTGTAATAACAACACCTCGCTCATCGCGAGCAGTAATTTTAAATGCGCCACCATCGTTGTACAATTCATTTTCATCTTTCCAGCACATTCCATCTTGTTTCTGACGTTCAGTAGCGTCGTTGAAATGAGGAAGACCTAAATCTTTCTTTTTTGTATGAATAAGATGAGTTGCTAATATCACACAACCTGTATGTCCTGTCCAGCTTTCAGGAAACAATGCTGCATCGTTTTCGGGAATATTTGGATCGCCAGCATTTCCAAAAATAGATTCAACAAAATCAAGATTACTTACCAAATTTCCTGGAACGAAAAAACGAATTTCCATCGATTTTTCGTCTATTACACCTTTTACTTCTGGCACTACTGTTGGTCGTAGTAATAGGCTCACAAATAGTTCAGCTTTATCATCTTGTGATGCGGTAAATGGTAATTCCAGTAATTCTTTTGGTGGATTCAGTGCTGCTTCTAGCAAACGAGCAAATGCAATTTTGGGTACCGACTTCTTATCGTTAGGTATTGGCAGCCCTCCTTCGCAAACATGAAAAACACCTTTGGTCGTACGTTTATCTGCTTTCGGATTGTGAAGTATTCCTTGCGCAGTTCTGTATGAGCGTACAATATCTGTTTCATAAATATCTTCGTTAGGAGGTATAGACATCATTCTAGCAAGTCCGTGTGTATCAATATCTAATGTGTGCTGAGGTAATTTTTTATTTTCTTCACCAATAACATCCTTCAAATAATCGTTTATAAAATCTTGAATACGCTTATTTATTGGCGATAAATGATTTGATAACAATCTTGACTGCTCTCTAAAAGTATTTAATAGAGGAGAAGCTATTTCAAGAAAAGGAGTTGATTTTTCATCTTTCAAATAAGGATAGCCTAAAGCTGCCAATTTTAGATTAATATATTG
>JAQIBQ010000533.1 GCA_027859005.1 Prolixibacteraceae bacterium
CATTTGGTAAGCCAACTATGCCACATTTTAAAGCCATAAATATCTCTCTTCTAAAATTTGAGGTGCAAAATTACGTTTTTTTATTACAATTAAAGAATGAATAACAAAACCCGAATGAAAATTAATATCTTCGAAAAATTAAGTATTCAAATGAACTTTGCTTAAATATAAAAAGATTGCAAAATAAACAGCTACATATTGTTTCGTTTAATATACCTTTTCCAGCTAATTATGGTGGTGTAATCGATGTTTTTTACCGGATAAAAGCGTTGAGTACTGCTGGGGTAAAAATTCATTTGCATTGTTTTCAGTACGATAGGAATGAAGCCGATGAACTAAATGGATTTTGTGAAACTGTCAATTACTACAAACGGTCTCGTTCTTATATTCATCAATTTTCACAAATCCCATTCATTGTTAAAACAAGGCAAAGCAAGGATTTACTGCAGAATTTATTAAACGATGAATATCCAATTCTTTTTGAAGGCTTACATAGTTGTTATTGGCTAGATCATCCAAAGCTTAAAAATCGGAAGAAAATAGTTCGCAGTCATAATATTGAGCACAATTATTATCGCGGACTGTCTTTAAAAACGAACAATTGGAAAGAAAAAATCTACTTTAAGCTTGAAGCTATAAAGCTTCATAAGTATGAAGAGAAGCTGAAATATGCACAGTATATAGCTGCAATTTCTAAAGCCGATGAAGAATATTTGCAAGGCAAGTATGGTAATACTTTTTTGATGTCACCTAATCATCCATCCGAAGTTGTTGAATCAAAGTTGGGAAGAGGAACGTACATCTTGTATCATGCCGATTTAAGTGTGCAGGAAAATATTGAAGCAAGTTTGTTCATCTTGAACGAGTTAATACCTCATGTGAATGCTAAAATTGTTTTTGCAGGCAAAAATCCTTCTACTGAAATTAAGAATAAAATAGAAGGATTTGAGCAAGTGGAATTAATTTCCAATCCTGATCATAAATTGATGCAACAGCTAGTAGGTAATGCTCACATTAACTTATTGCCAACATTTCAGGCAACTGGGTTTAAGTTGAAATTATTAAATGCATTGTTTAATGGTCGGTTTTGTGTGGGTACGCCTCAATTAGTTGAAGGTACAGGAGTTAAAGATGCTTGTGTTATTGTTACAGAACCAGCGGAATTCATTCAAACAATAAATACCTTATTGGAACAAGACTATACTTTAGGAATGCGTGCAAAAAGAAAAGCACTATTGAAAACTTATTCCAATAGTGCTGTAGTATTTAAATTAATAGAGTTGCTTAATTAATAGAACGGGATTGTTTTTTTGTTATAAAACAATGCACCGTGATGTTATTTTAAAGCATATCAAATTTTGTCTGATATCTAAAATCTAAGGATCTAGCGTTAATCTATTGCTTTGTCAAATTCTCCAAAGTATTTCATAAACTGAACACGTTCATACATTTCTGGGTTTTTAATACCTTCTGTATTTGCAGATCCAATTAGCTGAGGTATGCTTTCGATGTTGTTTTCGTCCATCCATTTGGCAATACCAACTACTAATTCTTTTACAAAATCGTAGCCATGTTTGTATATTCCTGAAACTACTTGTACGGCACTTGCACCAGCCATAATCAGTTTAATTGCTGTTTCGTAATCGTGTACTCCAGTGCTGGCAGCTAAATCGCATTTAACACGACCCGACATAATTCCAATCCAACGCAATGATTGTAAGTATTCAAATGGATGACTTAATATTTTTGCAGGCACTAATTCTTTATTATCAATATCGATATCGACATTATAAAAGCGATTGAATAAAGTAATACCTACTAATTTGGTTTCTGAAAGCTCTTTGATCATGCGAGCTAAATCTGAAAAATAGGGCGAAAGTTTAATTGAAACAGGAATGTTGCTTGCTTCAATTACTTTATTTATGGTTTTAAAATAGTAATCGTGAATTTGATCTGCTGAACGGTCGAAGTCTGATGGCAAAACAAAAAGGTTTAATTCCAAAGCATCGGCACCAGCTTCTTCAAGCTTTTTAGCAAAAAATACCCAGTCGCTACCCGATGTGCAATTAATACTTGCAACCAAAGGGATATCAATACCTGCGCTTTTAACACCTTGAATTAATTCAAGGTATTTTTTCACCCTATCGTTTTTGATTTCATAATCGAAATAATCGAGGTGTTCTAGGTTATGGTGAGCAACTGATTGTTTTTCAATTTCCGATTGATATTCATTGTATATTTCTTCTTCGAATACTGATTTTAGTACAACTGCTCCAGCACCATTTTCAGCCAATAATCGAATTTTTTCAACAGAATTTGAAAGTCCTGCACTTCCAATAATTACTGGTGATTTTAAATCGAGTCCGAAAAAATGAGTTGTTAAATTTGCCATTTTATATTGATCATTAAGAAGTTCATATGTAAATAACCTTTGCAAGTTACTCTATTTATTTATTGTCATCAAGTACTCGTGCATCGATTTGGCAGCATTTCTACCATCGCCCATTGCAAGAATAACAGTAGCTCCACCGCGTACGATATCACCTCCGGCAAAAAGTACAGGAATTGATGATTGCATGTTGTCGTTTACTTCAATAGTTCCCCAACGGCTTACAGTTAGATCGGGTAAACAAGCTGGAATTAATGGATTTGGTGATACACCTACAGCCACAATAACCAAGTCAACATCAATATCGGTTTCCGATCCTTCAATTGGAACAGGGCGTCTTCGTCCCGATGAATCGGGTTCACCCAGTTCCATCATTTGGACACGCATTTTATTTACACGTCCAGCTTCATCTGCAAAATATTCTAATGGATTGGCAAGGTTCATGAATTCAATACCTTCTTCATCGGCATGTTTAACTTCTTCAACTCTTGCGGGCATTTCAACTCTTGACCGGCGGTAAACAATTATGGCACGTTCAGCACCCAATCGTTTTGCTGTTCTAACAGAGTCCATTGCAGTATTTCCACCTCCAATAACGGCTACATTTTTCCCTTTAAGAACTAATGTGTCGTTTTTATCATTGTTAGCACCCATTAAGTTTACACGGGTTAAATATTCATTCGATGACAGAATTCCGTTGTTGTTTTCGCCAGGGATATTCATAAAACGAGGTAATCCGGCACCGCTTCCAACAAAAAATCCTTCGTAGCCTTCTTCTTTTAATTGATCGAATGATGCGGTTCTTCCAACAATGAAATTGGTTTCAAATTTAACACCCATTTTTTTCAGAACATCCAGCTCAATGTCAACCTTTTTATTGGGTAATCGAAATTCTGGAATACCGTATTTTAACACACCTCCAATTTCATGTAGTGCTTCAAAAACCGTAACCTCGTACCCCAATTTAATCATATCGCCTGCAAAGGAAAGTGATGATGGGCCAGAACCAACTGTTGCTACTTTTTTTCCATTTTTAGGAGCGCATTCTGGAATATCCATAATTCCGCTGTTTTGTTCCCAATCGGCTGCAAAGCGTTCTAAGTATCCTATTGCTACTGGCTCCTTCTTTAGTTTTGTGAGATAAAAACATTTTGATTCACATTGTTTTTCTTGCGGACAAACTCTTCCACAAACTGCTGGTAGAGCATTGGTTTGTTTTAATGTTTTTGCCGCCAAAGCAAACTCTTCGCGTTCAATATTTTTAATAAATTCAGGAATGTTAATTTGTACGGGGCAACCTTCAATACAAGTTGGATTGGCACAATCCATGCATCGCGATGCTTCAACCAAGGCTTGTTCTTTTGAAAGACCCGTATTCACTTCAAGGTTTTGGTGTTTCACTCTTTCCTCTGGACTTTCTTCAGGCATGTGAACACGGGGTAAATTCGTCCGTTCCTTTCCTTTAAGCTTATTTCTTAATTCAGCTCGCCACTCTTGGTCTCTTCTCTCTTTTAAATATTCTGATTGAATTGTCATTTTTCTAAATTTATGAACGGTTCATGAATTGCTCGAAATCTATTTTTTCTTCAGTTTTGTATCCACCCAATCGCATCATCATTTCATCAAAATCAATTTGATGTGCATCGAATTCAGGACCATCAACACAAGTAAATTTAGTTTTTCCACCTACTGTAACTCTACAAGCTCCACACATTCCAGTTCCATCAACCATCATTGAATTTAAACTTGCTTGTGTAGGGATATTGTATTTTTTGGTAAGTAAAGAAGTGAATTTCATCATAATGGCAGGGCCAATTACAATGCATTCATTTACTTTTTCACGAAGAATAACTTCTTCTGCACCTTGAGTTACTAACCCTTTTTTTCCATGAGATCCATCATCGGTCATTATTATAACCTCATCAGACCATTTACGTATTTCATCCTCTAAAATAATCAGGTCTTTTGAACGTGCAGCTAAAACCGATATAACTCTATTACCTGCTTTCTTGAATCCTTCAACAATAGGTAGTAAAGGTGCAACACCTACTCCACCTCCACAGGCCAAAACTGTTCCAACATTGTGTATGTCAGTTTCCTTTCCCAACGGACCTACTAGGTCAATTAGTGCATCGCCAACTTCAAGTTGAGCTAGTTTTTCGGTACTCACACCTACTTTTTGAGCAATTATTGTAATTGTTCCTTTCGTTTCATCGGCAGCAGCAATTGTTAATGGAATGCGCTCACCATTTTCTGAAACCCTTAATATTACAAAGTTTCCTGGTTTTCGTGCTTTTGCAATTAGTGGAGCTTCAACCACTAATTTTACAACGTTTTCGGAAAAAAATTCTTTTTCTACAATTTGATTCATTCGGTTTGTATTTATTTCGATATAAGGTTTGTAACATACAAAAATTAACAGTTATTGGAGAATTTATTTATAACTGCTTTAAAAATAGAATGTGCAATTTAATATATTTTGAAAATTGAACAAGTATATAAATAGATGAAAATTGATTTGATTATTAGCTTATAGTCTGAAATCTTTACTATTTTTGAGGTTTTTCTTATTTGAAAATGAATTCAAAATTGTAACAGCTGAAAGTTTTATGAGCATAAACGATAAAATTGCGATTAAGCAGGCGCTTGAGAAAAAATTGGACAAATTAACTCGGGATATTATAGAGCTAAAAGAGCTTACTAGGCCTGAAGCACCTGATTCGGCAATTGGTAGAGTTAGTAGAATGGACGCTATTAATAATAGAAGCATTAACGAATCAGCTTTGAGGAAGAAAAGAATTCAATTATCGAAAATTGAGACAGCAATTAAGGATTTTGATCAACCCGGTTTTGGCAAATGCATTCGATGTGGAAAAACAATACAAGTTGCTCGAATTTTACTAATGCCTGAGTCGAAAGTTTGTGTGAACTGTGCTGGATAACAACGTTTTATTTTAACTGATTTGGATACAATTAATAATAACGAATTTATTATTGCTCTTACCGAACATCGTTTGTTTGGGCATATTTTGGTGCCTTTTTTTATTCAGGCGAATAGTAATGGCACTTTTTATACTGTTAATTCACAGGTTTTAAAACAAGATATAGAGAATGAACCAGAGTTGTATACATCTGCCCAAAAAAAGTTGGTTGCGATTGTTGATAAATACAGCGATGAAAGTTTAACCCGTCGATTTTCAAAAAAATATGGAAGTAAAGAGTTTTTTCATAACATCGATGATGATTTTTTTAACGATCATATCTCTCCTTTTATCGATAAGCAAATTATTGAGTGTTTAAGCATTATTAAAGCGAATTCAATAAAGTTGTTCTCCAAACCTGCAAAATATAACAACGTATACGACGAAGATAGAATTAGTATTAGTTCAGAATATGCTAAGCCAACGTTTCACTTTCATTTGAACGATGAAGGATTAAAGTATTTTTTAGAAATAGAATACAAAAGTGAACCTTTAAAAATTCGATATAAGAAACCAATTATGGTAACTAATTCTCCATGTAGAATGGTTATGAATAATGAGCTAATTGCATTTGAAACTTTATCGGCAAAACGTTTAAAGCCCTTTTTTGAAAAAGAGTTTATGAAAATTCCACTGAGCGTTACCGAAAAATATGTGAAAACATTTGTTTATGGTATTGTTCGTGATTTTGAGGTGAAAACTCGTGGCTTTAATGTTGTTGAAGTTGAATCTGAGAAAACAGCAATTTTATCGCTTGAAAAAGGAATTGATCTTCAGCCTATACTTGTACTTAAATACAAATACGGAAATAAACAGTTTTTAGCAGGCACAAAGAGTGATGTTGAAGTTGAGTTTAAAAAATTGGCCGAACGCTTTGTCTTTTATAAACACCGAAGAGATGATGTTTGGGAAAACACAATGGTTGATTTTTTCAAGGAAAGAGAATTAAAATTAGCAGGCAATCAGTTGGTGTCAAAAACGAATATTGTTGATGTATTTGACCATAAAAGATACCTCGCTGTTAATTGGGTAAACCAATATAAAAACGAACTTATTGAAAATGGAATTTTGTTCGAGCAGAACTACGATGGACAAAATTACTATACCGGGAAACAACAGCTCGACATTAATGTGAAGATGGAAGGTGATTGGTTCGATATGTATGCGGTTGTTAAATTTGGTGAATTTGAAATTCCTTTTTTACGACTTAAGCGTAACATCTTAAATGGTAAACGTGAGTTCATACTTCCCAACGGTGAAGTTGTAATTCTGCCCATTGAGTGGTTTGTTAAATACAAAGACCTATTGCCTTTTGCCGAAAATGTTGATGATAGTCTTCGTTTTTCAAAACATCATTTCAATATTTTAAATGAAAAACTGGAAGGTTTAGACGAAGCTTTTCAGTCGAAAGTAAAAGAATTTGAAACACATTCATTTGAATTGTTAGATGTTCCGAAAGGGGTAAATGCTTCGTTAAGGCATTACCAAAGAGAAGGATATTCGTGGATGAATACTTTAAGTAAGAACAACTTTGGAGGTTGCCTTGCCGATGATATGGGGCTTGGGAAAACGCTACAAACTTTAACTTTGTTGTTAAGTATTAAGGCCGAAAGTAAGAAAGAAATGATTACCGATCTTTCACCCGAAGCTGCTCAGCTTTATAAAGCCTCAAAACAGGGAATGCCGGCATCGTTAATTATTGTTCCCACCTCATTGGTGCACAACTGGCAAAACGAAATTAAAAAGTTTACACCACAACTTAAAGTGTATAAACATTTAGGGACGAAACGTAAAAAAATTGCCAACTTAAATGGAATAATTCATTATTACGATATAATAATAACTACTTACGGAACTATTCGAAACGATTTTGAATTGCTTAAAGACATTCCTTTCAATTATTTGATTTTAGACGAAAGCCAATACATTAAAAACTCAGGATCGAAAACCTACAAGGCTGTGTGTGCATTGAAATCGAATTTTAAGTTGGTTTTAACAGGTACTCCCATTGAAAACAGTTTGTCGGATTTATGGTCGCAATTAAATTTTTTGAATAGGGGCTTACTTGGTTCTTTGGCATTCTTTAAAAAGGAATTTATACAGGCCATTGAGAAGAAAAACGATGAAGACAAACAGAAGCAATTGTATCAACTTATATCTCCATTTATATTAAGACGAACAAAAGAAGAAGTAGCGAAAGATTTGCCTCCATTAACTGAGCAGGTTCGGTATTGCAAAATGACTGAAGAACAAGCTTCTCTTTACGAAGAACAAAAGTCGGTAATTCGAAATAGTATTCTTGAAAATATAGAAAAACAAGGAGCCCAAAAATCAACATTTTTGGCCTTGCAAGGCTTAACTCGTCTACGTCAATTGGCAAATCATCCGGCATTACATAATTATCCAGCATGTGATTCAGGAAAATTCAACGAAGTAATCCGAAGCATGG
Organism: Prolixibacteraceae bacterium; assembly: GCA_027859005.1. Classification (GTDB taxonomy): domain Bacteria; phylum Bacteroidota; class Bacteroidia; order Bacteroidales; family Prolixibacteraceae; genus Roseimarinus. Next base: position 7,820 of record JAQIBQ010000533.1, read on the forward strand.
AGAACCTAATGGCAGAGGATCATAAGGTGCTGATTTTCTCTTCTTTTGTCACACATTTGAAATTGTTTCAAAAAGAGTTTGATGAACGAAATTGGGAATATAGTTTGCTTACAGGCCAAACACGCGATAGAGAAGGTGTAATTAAAGAATTTCAAGAAAATACTAAAAAAAGAGTATTTCTTATTTCATTAAAAGCAGGTGGAGTTGGGTTGAATTTAACCTCGGCTGATTATATTTTTATTCTAGATCCTTGGTGGAATCCTGCATCTGAAAATCAAGCAATAAACCGTGCTCACCGAATTGGCCAAGATAAAAAAGTATTTGTATACCGATTTATTACTGAAGAAAGTATCGAAGAAAAAATTCAACACCTTAAAGAACGTAAATCTGCATTAGCCGATAAATTTATTCAATCGAACAATCCTTTTAAATCAATTTCGAACGAAGATATAATAGGTTTGTTCTCTTAAGAACATTGTAATTCAGTATTAGGATGCGTGAGTTGTGACTTGTTTATTGTTAGTGGTTTAGGTGGGGTGTTGTGCGGTTTTTATTAATTCGAAATAAATATTTATTACTAATTTGCACTGGGTTCTATTAAGTCTGAATCTGTTATAAATTAACGTCAGCTTGACATAAGTAAAAATAGTATGGTGCTGAAAATCAGGCATTAAAAGAGATTTCTTCGGTTGTGGCGGAGCTGACGAGTGAATTGTCATTAGAAAAGAGTCATTTATTGACTCTACATTTAATTTTCCTAATGAATAATGACTGATGACCAATAAATAAATAATGTAATAGTTTGTAAATAAGACACTAGGGGAACTATTTCGGTAGAGCTCATGTTAAATAATATTCGACTCTAAACCCGATACTTGGTACTAAAGAATCACAAAAGGTTTAAAACAATCAATATTTATTAGGCATTGCTTACTAACCTGAGTTCGACATAAAATTAATGGCTCAGACCGATTATAAATAATTGGTTTCAAGGACTATTTGCGAAAGCATATCGGGATATGCTGAGCGAATATGACGCAGAAAACAGTTGTTTATAATCGGAAACTCGCGCTTTTCATTAAATAATTAATCTACTTCATTAAATTTTATCACCATAGCTCGCTATGCTTCAGAAATTTGCTTTGTATATCAATCATTTAATAAAATATGTGCTCTTTAATTTTAATCGAACTCAGGTTAATACTATTTTTTTGACTTATTTTAGTGCAAAATCAATCAAACATGGAAAAGCTAACAATTGTAAAAGTAGGGGGGAAGATTGTTGAAGAAGAGGCTTCATTAAAACAATTATTAAAAGACTTCAGTAGTATATCGGGCAATAAAATTTTGGTGCATGGTGGCGGAAGATCTGCTACGGCTATGGCCGCAAAATTAGGTGTCGAAACAAAAATGATAGAAGGCCGAAGAATTACTGATCAGGAAATGCTTAATGTAGTTACAATGGTCTATGGAGGTTTGGTTAATAAAACAATAGTGGCCGGACTTCAAGGGAATGGTTGTAATGCGGTGGGTTTTACCGGTGCCGATATGGATATTATTCGTTCTATTAAACGGCCAGTGAAAGATATCGATTACGGATTTGTTGGCGATGTAATTGATGTAAATATAAAAGAATTGAGCATTATGATGGACCAAGGCATTTCGCCTGTTATGGCTCCTTTAACTCACGATGGTAAAGGTCAGTTGTTAAATACAAATGCCGATACAATTGCCTCTGAATTGGCTGCAGCTTTAACTGAACGTTACAAGGTTCATCTTATCTATTGTTTCGAAAAAGACGGTGTACTATCAAATCCCAACGATGACAATTCAGTGATATATGAGCTTGATACCGAATTGTATAAGCAATATAAAACTGATGGTACAATTGGTGATGGAATGATTCCAAAACTTGAGAATGCTTTTCGTGCCTTAAACAATAATGTTGTTGAAGTTTTAATAACCAATGCAGCAAATCTTACTCGTCCGGCAGCAAAGGGTACAGTTGTGAAATTGTAATACAAACTAGTTCAGTGATGAATGCTGTTTCAACATTAATAAGTGTAAGAAAAGCGGGAGTTGCCGATATTTCTGAAATGAAAAAGATGGCAATCGATTCGATTGCGCATGTCTGTAAAAATGAGTACAATACAGAGCAGATTGAGACTTGGATTTCATTAGTTGATAATGTTGAATTGTGGCGTAGAAGAATTCATAATCAGTATTTTATTGCAGCCGAAATAGGAGGTGAAATAGTTGGTTTAGCTTCAATTAGAAACAGTAACTACCTCGATTTTTTATACGTTCATAAAAACTATCAACGACTTGGTATTGCCAGTAAATTGTATGCCGAATTGGTAAAAAGTATTGATCCTTCTTGTTCATCAAAATTGGAAGCAGATGTTAGCAAAACGGCTCTATCGTTTTTTTTAAGGAAAGGATTCCGAGTTACTGTTGAAAATAGGCATAGCTTTAGTGGTGTTGAGATTATTAATTACCGCATGATTCTTAATATTAAGTAGTTAATCAATTGGTGAAGGCTTACACTGTTCAATTTTATTAATAGCTTCAACACCAAAAGGTGTTTGAACGATTTCCCGAATTGATCCATCGTTATTATAGTAAAGGTATTCAATAGCAACCGAGCGACGGAAATCTCCACCAATGTCGCCAGTATGATAAATGAAATACCATTGGTTCTGGAATTCAATTATGGATTGATGATTCGTTCCACATTGGTTTACATTGTCATTAATTACTTTGGCAAAAGTCCATGGCCCTGTAATGCTGGTGCTTGTTGCGTAAGCAATTTTCTCGGGCCAACCGTATGCGTATGAAAGATAGTAGGTGTTTTTATATTTGTGAATGTAAGGTGCTTCGGTAAACGATGGTAAATTTACCACTTGAATATCGCCTTCAGTTTCAATCATATTCTCTTTTAGTTTTACAAAATAGCAAGCAGAATTCCCCCAATACAAATAGGCTTGATTGTCATCGTCAATAAAAACTGTTGGATCTATATCGTCCCAGTAGCTGTCAATTCCTGTTGTTTGATTGTTGGTGATTAAAGCTTTTCCAAGAGCATCTTCAAAAGGCCCAGTAGGATTATCGGAAACGGCAACACCAACTGCTTTTCCGGCAATTGTTTTGTGTTCAGTGCAAAAGTATAAATAGAATTTACCTTTTCTTTCTTCTACTTCACTTGCCCAAGCATCTCCTTTCGACCAAGTAATTTTATCTACATTAAACACTTCGCCACGTGATGCCCAGTTTACCATATCGCTAGAAGAAAACACTTGCCAGTTGTTCATCACATATCCATTGCCATTTACTGTAGCTTCATCGTGTCCCGCATATAGAAAAACGGTGTCGTTATAGACAATTGCTGCTGGATCTGCTGTAAACATTTCAGTGATAATTGGATTTTGCGCCTTAGCAAATACGATTGTGGAAAGGAATAGAAGTGTAAACAATGTTTTCATAATAAATCTGCATTAGTATTGAATGCAAATAAATGGCATCGTTATGAATTGGAAAAGTGCATTGCTGAAATAAAGTCGATTGTCCAATGCTAATGATTGTTTGTACACCTTATGAAAAGGATGAATGAAAATCAACACGAAAAAACCAAGTTTCTATTCAATTTTCAGTAAAATGTCTCTGGAGTGTTGAATATCTGTTACATTTTGGAAAATCATGCTTAACTTATTTTTATCCTCTTTTATCTTGCATTTTCCAGGGTTGTGTTGTATCCAGGCAAGTATCGTTGTAAATGTTGGAGATTGGTAGAAACTCGACTGAGGATCGCTAATGAAATGGCAAATCATTTTGTTGCGTTTCAAAATAATTCGTTCCATTCCTAAATTTATGGCAGTCCAACGAAGACGAACAACTTCAATTAATTCTTTAGTTTGAGTCGGTATTTTACCAAATCTATCAATGAGGTTTTGCTCAAAAGTAAGTAATTGTTCTTCTGCTTCAATGTTATCGAGTTCACGGTACAAAGCCATTCTTTCAGCAATACTATTCACATAACTTTCGGGGAAACGTAATTCCATATCGGTATCGATGGTGCAGTCGTTCATGAATTTCACATTGGTGAAAGCCTGGTTTGCTTCACTGTTGTCTTTCATTTCGAACACACCTTTGAAATCGTTTTGTTTCAGCTCCATTATTGCTTCATTCAATATGCGATGATAGGTTTCAAATCCAATGTCGGCAATAAATCCGCTTTGTTCTGCACCAAGCATATTTCCTGCACCACGTATGTCTAAATCGCGCATTGCTATATTGAATCCGCTTCCTAATTCCGAGAATTCTTCAATGGCCTTTAAACGGCGGCGAGCTTCTGCCGAAAGGGAAGTCATTGGTGGAGCTAATAAATAACAAAATGCTTTTTTGTTCGATCGACCAACTCTTCCTCGAAGTTGGTGCAATTCGCTTAAGCCAAAATTTTGTGCGTTATTAATAATAATTGTATTTGCATTCGGAATATCAAGACCACTTTCGATGATGGTGGTTGCAATTAATACATCGTACTTTCCATCAATAAAGTCGAGCATTACTTTTTCGAGCTTAGGTCCATCCATTTGACCGTGGCCTACAATAACTCTGGCTGAAGGACATGCTTTTTTTATAAAACCTTCGAATTCATAAATATTTTGCACGCGATTGTGGATAAAGAAGACCTGACCATTTCGGTCTATTTCATAGTTAATGGCTTCTTGAATAATTGCTTCGTTAAAACCGTGAACTTCGGTTACAATAGGGTATCGGTTTGGTGGTGCTGTTTGGATAATTGATAAGTCGCGAGCACCCATTAATGAGAATTGCAAGGTGCGCGGAATAGGAGTAGCTGTTAAAGTTAATGTGTCGACATTCACTTTCAATTGTTTTAGTTTTTCTTTTACAGCAACACCAAATTTTTGCTCTTCATCAATAATTAGTAGGCCTAGGTCTTTAAATTGTACATCTTTTCCAACCAGCCTGTGTGTGCCAATTAAAATATCAATTTTCCCTTCCTTCAATTCATTCAGTGTTGTTTTTACGTCAGCTGCTTTTCTTAGTCGGCTTATGTAGCCAATATTCGCAGGGAAATCTTTTAGTCTTTCGGTGAACGTTTTATAATGTTGAAAGGCAAGAATTGTAGTTGGTACAAGAACCGCCACTTGTTTGTTATCGGCAATTGCCTTGAATGCTGCTCGAATGGCAACTTCTGTTTTTCCAAAACCTACATCTCCACAAACCATTCGGTCCATTGGCATTTGGCGTTCCATGTCTTCTTTGATGGACTGAGTAGATTTGGATTGATCTGGAGTGTCTTCATATACGAAAGACGCTTCCAGTTCTTGTTGCATATAGGTATCGGGTGAAAACGAAAAGCCTTTCTCTTCAAGTCGATTGGCATATAAGGCAATTAAGTCTTTTGCAATATCTTTCACCTTGCTTTTTGCCCTGCTTTTCATCTTTTGCCAAGCACCAGTTCCCAATTTATTGATTTTGGGTTCACCTCCATCTTTGCCTTTGTATTTCGAAATTCTGTGTAGCGAATGAATGTTTACTAAAAGCGAATCGTCATCGCGGTATACCAAACGAATGGCTTCTTGTGTTTTTCCATTTACTTCGGTTTTCACCAAACCAGCAAATTTTCCAATTCCATGGTCGATATGAACTACGTAATCGCCCTGATGTAGCTTGTTTAGTTCTTTTATCGATATAGACTCTTTGGCTTTGTTTGAAGTTTGAAGTTTGTACCGATGGTAGCGTTCAAATATCTGATGATCGGTATAAAAGATGAGAAGCAAGTCGCGGTCGATAAACCCTTCGTGTAGGGTGAAATTCAAAGGTGAAAAATTTACGTTGAAATCCCTATCGTCGAAAATAGCTTGTAAGCGTTCAATCTGTTTTTCATTATTCGAAAGAATATAATTTTGGTAGTTGTTAGCACTAGCTTGTTTAAGATCGTGTGCTAATAAATCAAAATTCTTATTGAATTGTGGTTGGGGAGCAGTTACAAATTGAAAAACGGTTGCGTTCTTGAAGTAGAACCTTAATCCAAATTCGAAGGTGCTAAAATCGTTTATATTTTTGAAAAATGTTTCGGAAT